>CAZQET010000282.1:0-2874 GCA_964591825.1 uncultured Conexibacteraceae bacterium | reverse complement strand
GCGAGGTCGAGGTCGTGCAGGTGACCTCCGACTCGCGGGCGGGCGAGCCCGTCTGGACGGCGCACCCTAACCTGCGCCACTTCTCGCGCCTGCGCTTCACGCCGCACGAGGCTCTGGAGGCGGTTGACGCGGCGTTCGTCGCTCTCCCGCACGGCACCAGCGCCGCCCGAATCGCGGAGCTGTTAGAGCGGGCCGGGCTGCTGATCGACCTCAGCTCCGACTTCCGGCTGCGGGATCCCGAGGACTACGGCCACTACTACGGCCGCGAGCATCCCCAGCCGCAGATGCTGAACGATTTCGTCGCCGGCATCCCCGAGCTCTGCCGCGATGCCCTGCGCTCGGCGACGCGGATCGCCGTGCCCGGCTGCATGGCGAACGCCGCGATCCTCGCCCTCTACCCGCTCGCCCAGGCCGACCTGCTCGGCGAAGAGGTTGTGGTCGACGCGCGCACCGGCTCGAGCGGCGCCGGGATCGTCCCGGGCGCCGCCGGTCACCACCCTGAGCGCAGCGGCGTGATGCGCGTCTACAAGCCGTTCAGGCACCGTCACGAGCCGGAGATCAGCCAGGTGGTCGGCGTCCCGGTGAGGATGAGCGCCACCGCGGTCGGCGCCGTGCGCGGCGTCCAGGTCGTCGCGAACCTGACCCTCAATCGCGCCGTCGAGGACGTCGAGCTGCGGCGCCTCTACGGCAACGTCTACGGCGAGGAGCCGTTCGTCCGGGTGGTGGCGCAGCGCAGTGGCGTCCACCGCCTGCCTGAGCCGCGGGTGATGACCGGCTCGAACTTCTGCGACGTCGGCTTCGCTCGCGACGGCGACGGGCGCCACGTGGTCGCGCTCGGCGCCCTCGACAACCTGGTCAAGGGCGGGGCCGGCAACGCCGTGCAGAGCTTCAACATCGCCGCCAACTTCGAGGAGCGGACCGCGCTCGAGTTCGCCGGTCTCCACCCGGTGTAGCGATGGTGGGCGGGGACGTCGAAACGGTCGTGGTCAAGTGCGGTGGGGCGCCATCGCTGGACCGCGACGGGCTTGCCGGTGACCTGGCGTCGCTGGTAGGCCGGGGGACGCGGGTCGTCCTCGTGCATGGCGGCGGCCCCGAGGCGGATCGCCTGATGCGCGAACTCGGCCGCACGCCGCAGCACGTCGTCACACCCTCCGGCGCCAGCAGTCGCCGCACCGACGCGGAGGCGCTCGACGCGCTGATGATGGCCTTCGCCGGGCGCGTCAGGCCGGCCCTCGTCGCCCAGCTCGCCCGCCTCGGCGTGCCGGCGGTCGGGCTGACCGGCCTCGACGGCGGCTTGGTCGAAGCCCGCCAAAAGCCGGCGCTGAAGATCGTCGACGAAGGTCGGACGCGGCTGGTGCGCGGCGACCTGAGCGGCCGGGTGACCGGCGTGCGGCCCGAGCTGATCGAGCTGCTCTGCGCCTCGGGCTACGTGCCGGTCGTCTCGCCGCCGGTCCGCGGCGACGGCGACACGCCGCTCAACGTCGACGCCGACCGGCTTGCCGCCAGCTTGGCGGCGGCCCTGAACGCGCGGGCTCTGGTGCTGCTGACCGACGCGCCGGGGGTGCTGCGCGACCCCGAGGACCCGGCGAGCCTCGTGCAGACGGCCACCGCCCACGACGACCTCATGGCCCACGCGCGCGGGCGCATGAAGCTCAAGATCGTGGCGGCCGGCGAAGCGCTGGCCGGCGGCGTGGAGACGGTCGCGATTGCCGATGGCCGGCGCCTCAACCCGGTGGAAGCGGCGCTTGCCGGCGAGGGCACGCTGCTGCGCGCCGAGCCCGATCCCGCGGGGAGCTTGTCGTGAGCGATCCGCGCAGCCCGCTGCCGCTACTTGAGTCGATGCTCGCCTGCTCCTCGCCCTCCGGCCAGGAGGGCCCGCTCGCGGCGCTGATGGCGGAACGGATGGCGAAGCTCGGCTACGACGCCACCATCGACCAGTGCGGGAACATCGTCGGGGAGATCGGCGATCCGGACGGCCCGCGGATCATGCTCGTCGGCCACCTCGACACCGTGCCTGGTGAGGTGCCGCTACGCCGCGACGGCGATCTGCTCTTCGGCCGCGGCGCCGTCGACGCGAAGGGGCCGTTCGCCACCATGGTGATGGCGGCTGCCGCGGCGGCCGAAGAGGGGGTGCCGGCGCGCTTCGTCGTCGCCGGCGCCGTCGAAGAGGAGGTCGCCAGCTCGCGCGGCGCCCATCACCTGGTCGCAAGCCAGCCCCGCCCCGCCGCGCTGCTCGTCGGCGAGCCGAACGGCTGGGACGGCGTCGGCCTCGCCTACAAGGGGCGCACCGGCGTCACCCTCGACGTCCGCCGGCCGCCGGCTCACACCAGCGCCCCGGCGGAGCGGGCGATCGAAGCGGCGGTCGGCGTCTGGCAGGCGGTGCGCGACTATCTCGACGGCCTCCCCGTGCAGGGCGACGGCGACTTCGATCGGCCGATCGCCGCCCTGACGCGGATCGAAGGCGACATCGTGCGGGCGAAAGCGGAGATCGTCTGTCGCATTCCGCCCGGATTCGACTTCGAGGACTTCGAGAGCCACCTCGCCGAGCTGACAGCGGGCGAGCCAACCCGGCTCGACGAGCGCACCGCTGCGGTCGAGCAGGATCGCCGTGATCCGGTCGTCCGCACCCTCTGCGCCGCGATCCGCCGCACCGGCGCCCGTCCCCGGTTGAAGCGCAAGTGCGGTACCTGCGACATGAACATCTTCGTGCCGGCCTGGAAGGTCCCGGCCGCCGCCTACGGGCCGGGTGACTCGGCGCTCGACCACACCGACCACGAGCACGTCAGCATCACCGAGCTCGACCGTGGGGTCGCGGTGCTGGCCAATGCGCTGGCCTCGCTTCCCGGCGCTCTGGCGGAGGCCCCGGCCGTTCAG
>CAZQET010000281.1:0-3800 GCA_964591825.1 uncultured Conexibacteraceae bacterium | reverse complement strand
CCTTTCGGACCCGGCGCAAGCGATGCATTTGCTCGGCTACTTTGTTCCGGAGACCGGCTCGGTCCCACCCCATATCGCCGTGGTCGAACTGCGGGGCAAGCTCTTCAGCCCTGCCTCCCTCCGCGAGCTCGTCGTCCGCCTCGGACAGCAGGTCCGGGCTGGCACCTACGGCGACATGAAGGTCGTCCTGGTCGCTTCGGATCCGGCCACGCGGGAGATCGTCGGCCTCCTCGCCCAGGCTCATTCGCTTCCCGTCTACCTCGCTTCCTCCTTCGATCCCGTCATGGTCGAGGAAGCCGCCCCAGTGGGCGACCTGACGGCCGCCGAGGTGGAGACCCTCGACCAGTTGCGCTCCCTGGGCGGGATCGCGACGGTCGCGCGGGTCGCCGAGCTGATGAACCTCGAGCCCAGCGCGGCAACCAACCGCCTGGTCAACGTGGAGAGAAAGGGCTACCTGCACCGAATCAAGCGGGGTCGCCGCCAGGGGGACCTGTTCGTCGATCCCCGAACGCAGCGCCAGGCTCTCTCGAGTGGGGTCGGCGGAGAGGCACCGAGGATGCGCGAGGCGCTGCTCGACGCTGGCATTCGCAGTGACCCATATGAGCGCAAACGCCTGAAGCTCGAGGGAGAGGCGGCGCGCCGGGCACAGGAAATCATCCGCGGCGAGGCGGAGAAGTAGGTTCCCTCCGGTCGCGGTGCAGCGCTCATTTGCGACGCGTGCCGATGACGCGGACTTTGCAGGCTTCGAATGCTGTGGGAACGACGCCGCGCCATGGGCGCAGGAGACCGAGAACTATGTGCGCAGCTCGGTCCTTGGCCACGCCGAGTACGTGCTTGCCCTGCGCGACGAAAAGGGGGCGCTAGTGGCCGTCTCCGCTTTCGACCGAAAGCGGATCGAGGTGCCCCGTGCCGTCGACCCGCTCGACATTAAGGGGTGGCACAGCTGCAGGTAGTCGCAGTTCACCGCGAGAGTCAGCGCAACGGCCTCTGCGCGGCGGTTTTCGCCAACACCTTCGATGCGATGCGCGACCTCGATCACGGACGAGGCGTCGTCCAAGCCAACGTTCATAAGGACAATTCCCCAAGCATCAAGGCGTGTCGCAACGCCGGTCTGTTCGAGCTGATGCCCCTCGAACCGGAGGGCGAGTACTGGATCTTGCTCGGGCGAGTGCCAGGAGTTACGACCGAGCTTCCCCTCGACTGAGAAGTCGAGGGCTCGCCCAACTATCCATCGCGCATCGCCGCCAACGTAGGTGGACCGGAGTGCTCGCGCAAGGTCTCAATCGACCTCTCCCGAACCTCACCTTGCCCCAGCGCTTGCCCCACGGCCGATTTTGCACCCTGTTGTCTGCGCCTCTAAACAAACAAAAGCCCCGCATTTGCGGGGCTTTCGTGAAATAGCGGGGGCGGGATTCGAACCCGCGACCTTCGGGTTATGAGCCCGACGAGCTACCTGGCTGCTCCACCCCGCGGCGGTCTGGCGATGTTAGCAGCGTCGCGAGGGGTGGCTCGGGGGACTCTGGCGCTGCAGGCGGTGTTGCCGGGGCTGGCTCTCTAGAGTGGCGCGGGCAGATGGCTGGGGATTCGCACAGAGTCGCCGTGGTCGACGTCGGGTCGAACTCGACGCGATTGCTGATCGCCGACGTGGTCGGCGGGTCGGTGAGCGAGGTCAAGCGGCAAAGCCGGGTGACGCGGCTGGGTCGGGGAGTCGACCTGTCGGGGCAGCTCTCGGCTGAGGCGATCGAGGCGGCCTGCGACGTGATTGCCGATTACGTCGCGCTCTGCCGCGACGCCGGCGTCGAGCGGATCGAGGCGATCGCGACCAGTGCCGTGCGTGACGCCTCGAACGGCAGCGCCTTCGTCGCTGAGCTGCGCGAGCGCTTCGCGCTCTCGGCCCAGGTGCTCGATGGCGAGGAGGAGGCCCGGCTCACCTACCTCGGCGCGACCAGCGAGCACGTGCCGACCGAGCCGACCCTGATCATCGACATCGGCGGCGGCTCGACCGAGCTGATCGTCGGCACCGGCGGAGAGATCGCCTTCCACACCTCGCTGCAGGCCGGGGTCGTACGCCATACCGAGCGACACATCGCCAGCGACCCCCCGAGCGCCACCGAGTTGGAGGCGCTGGCCAGCGCCGTGCGGGGCCTGATCGAATCCGCGATCGCCAATCGACCAGAGGCCCAAGCGAGCGCCGGGATCGCAGTCGCCGGCACGCCCACCTCGCTGGCCTCGATCGAGATCGGCCTCGAGCAGTACGACCCCAAGCAAGTACACGGCCATACGCTCACCCTCGCAGCAATCCAGCATCGGCTTTCGCAACTGGCTTCTGCCCCTCTGTCCAAACGGGCGGAGATCGTCGGCCTGCACCCTGATCGGGCGCCAAATATCGTCGCCGGGGTGGTCATCTTGGTGGAGACGATGCGGGCCTTCGGCCTCGAAAGGGTCGTCGTCTCCGAGCACGACATTCTCTACGGCGCAGCAATAGCCGCGGTATCGGCTTTGGACTGCGGATAACCCCGTATTCTCAATTCGGGGTATTTTCGTGTTCCTAGGTGGACAGCTGGGTTTCGCAAGGCACTCCAGATGGGTCAAACCGGCGTCCATACCCCCAAAACTTGGTAGGCAGATAGTCATTAATTGCGGGTAGCGGCAAGGCTGACGACTAGACGCGACGGACAGGCAGCCAGATAATCGCCTCATCGGGAAAGAGGTGGGGCAACCACCAAAATCCCGATAAAGGGTTCAGGCGATTGCCGCATCATGGCGCCTCCCGCCGTCTGGGCCCACCAAATAAGAACTGGTCCCTGAAGACGTACCCCTGCCCGTCCTGGGGGACCAACTTGAATCGGCCGCCAGCAATGGCGGTCGATTCTCATTTGGGAGGAATCGTGACCGGCTCGCGCTGAGCCAGGTCCGACTCCTCAGGCCAGGTTCGACCTGCGCGGGTAGACGACCTCGGGGTCGGTGAGGACGTTGACCAGAGTCGGCCGGCCCGACTCGAAGGCACGCTCCAGCGCAGGACGGAGCTCTCCGGGCTCGCGAACCAGCACTCCGTCGCAGCCCAGCGCCTCGACCATCTGCTCATAGGGAGTCTCGGGCCGCAGCTCCGCCGCCACCGAATAGCCATAGAGGAACTTCATCGGGTGGTGCTCGAGCGCCCAGATGCCGTTGTTGCCCATCACTCCCACCACCGGCAGGCCGTGGCGGGCCATCGTGTCGAACTCCATGCCGGCGAAGCCGAAGGCGCCATCGCCGAGCAGCAGGCAGACCTGCCGGCCGGGGTGCGCGAGCTTGGCCCCGATCGCCTGCCCCGGCCCGGCGCCGAGACAGCCGAACGGCCCAGGATCCATCCAGCAACCGGGCTCAAAGGTCTCGACGAAGCGCCCCGCGTAGGAGACGAAGTCGCCGCCGTCGCCGACGACGATCGCGTCGCGCTCCAGCACCTCGCCGAGCTCCTTGTAGACGCGCACGGGGTGAAGCGGCGAGCGCCCGTCGTTCAGCTCATCCTGCTCAGCGGCCCGCTTCCCGGCCTCGACGTTGCGCAGCTGCTCCAGCCAGGCATGCGTCCTTCCCACCCCCTCGCCCACCGCCTCGCGAATCGCCGCGAGGCTGGTAGTGACGTCGCCGACCAGGTCGACGTCGGGCACCCGGTTGCGCTCCAGCGCGTTGGGCGCGGCGTCGAGGCGGATCAGCTTCGCCCCCTCGGCAACGCTGGCGCCGAAGCCGAGGCGAAAGTCGAGCGGCACGCCGATCACCAGCGCCACGTCGGCGTCGCCGAGCCCGGCGCCACGGGCGCGACT
>CAZQET010000280.1:0-13791 GCA_964591825.1 uncultured Conexibacteraceae bacterium | reverse complement strand
GTCGTCGACGACGATCACCTCGTGCTCGATGCCGGCTGCGGAGAGCGCCGCGACGATCCCCTCGACGGTGTCGCCGACCACCTGCTCCTCGTTATGGGCGGGGATGACTACGGAGAGCTTCATGCGGGAGCCGACGCCCAGCGCTCCGCGTTGGCCTCATAGATTTCGCGCAGGATCGTCTCCAGGTCGCGTCGTGGCCGCCAGCCGCCGTAGTCAGCGCCGAACTGATCGAGGTCGCTGATCCACCAGCGATGGTCGCCGATTCGGGCCCTGTCACTCATCTGCCAGCTCAGCTCCCGGCCGGCGATGCGCTGGCAGAGCTCGATCGCCTCGAGCATTGAGCAGGCGTTCTCGCGACCGCCGCCGATGTTGTAGACGGCAGCGGCCCTGGGGTTCGCGTTGAAGAGCAGAAAGGCGTCGACCAGGTCGGCGCTGTGGACGTTGTCGCGCACCTGCTTGCCGTCGTAGCCGAACACGGTGTACGGCTCGCCGGTGACGGTGCACTTCATCAGGTAGGCGAGGAAGCCGTGCAGCTGGGCTCCGGCGTGGTTGGGCCCAGTCAGGCAGCCGGCCCGGAAGCAGACCGTGGGCATCTCGAAGTAGCGGCCGTACTCCTGCACCAGCAGGTCCGCCGCCGTCTTGGAGGCACCGAAGAGCGAGTGCAGGGTCGAGTCGATCGACATCGATGTGTCGATGCCGGGGAAGTAGGGGTGGTCCTCGGGCAGCTCGAGCCGGGTCTCCAGCTCCACCAGGGGCAGCCGGTTCGGCGTGTCGCCGTAGACCTTGTTGGTCGAGGTGAAGACAAAGGTCGCCTCGGGACAGTGGCTGCGGGTCGCCTCGAGCAGATTGAGGGTGCCGTTGGCGTTGATGCCGAAGTCCGCCTGCGGGTCGCTCGCGGCCCAGTCGTGGGAGGGCTGGGCGGCGGCGTGGACGACGATCTCGATCGCCTTTCCGCTCTCGCTGAAGATCCGCTCGATCCCCGCGACATCGCGGATGTCGAGGTCGAGGCTGCGAAAGCTCTCCAGGTCGCGCTTGAGGCGCTCGGTGACGTGTGACGTCGACGCCTCGGCGCCGAAGAGGGTCGCGCGCGTGTCGTTCTCGACGCCGATCACGTCGTAGCCCTCCTCGGCCAGTCGCCTGGCCGACTCGGAGCCGATCAGGCCCCCGGATCCTGTGACTATCGCCGTTGGCATCGCTTCCGTGTCCCTTTGCCTAGCGTCCGAATCCCAGCGCCGCGCGCAGCTCGTCCTCGTGCTCGGCCGACCAGTCAAGCAGGTCGGCGAGGACGTCGCGAGGTCCGCGGCTGGGGCGCCAGGAGGTTATGGAACCGAGCTGTCGGCAGTCGCTGAGATAGACGGGGACGTCGCCTGGACGGCTTTCGGCCACGGTCTCGATCGGCACCTCGCGCCCGGTCAGCTCGCGGCAGAGCGCCGTCGTCTCCAGCAGCGAGAGGCTGCCCTCGCGGCCGCCGCCGACGTTGGCGACGACGCCGCTCCAGCGCTCGGCGTCGGCCAGCTGCTCCTCGACCAGGTCGAGCAGATCGTCGACGTGGAGCAGGTCGCGCACCTGCCTGCCCGAGCCGCCGTAGCCGATGTAGGAGAGCGGTCGATCGAAGAGGTGGCTGAGCAGCCACCAGGAGAAGACCCCCTGGTCGACCTTGCCCATCTGCCAGGGGCCGGCGATCACCCCGCAGCGGTCAACCACGGCGCGCAGGCCGAAGGCCTCGACGTACTCCTCGATCAGGTGCTCGGCGGCGAGCTTGGTGGCGCCGTAGAGGGTGCGCGCGCCGTTCATCGGGAACCCCTCGGAGATCCCCTCGCGGCTCGCCCCCGGCAGCGGCTGCTCGGCGGTGAGCTCGAAGCGAGTCTCGGTCTCCTCCAGCCCCAGCTCCTGCTGTGGCGCCACCGGATAGACGCGGCTGGTCGAAAGGAAGACGACGAAGGCCTCTTCCGCCCGCGCCCGCTCGAGGCAGTTGAAGGCGCCGAGGAGGTTGGTCTGCACCGAGTAGGAAGCGTCGGCGAAGCCGGCCAGGACGGAGGGCTCGGCCGAGCACTCGATCATCGCCTCGAAGCCGCCGGCGCCGGCGAGGTCGGCCGGCTCGCGCACGTCGCCGTGGACGAATTCGACCCCCGCCTCGCGCAGGCGCGGCAGGTTCAGCTCCGAGCCGCGCCGCATCAGGTTGTCGAGGGCAACGATCTCCCACTCAGAGTGCCGCCTGGCGAGGCCGACGGCAAGGTTCGCCCCGACGAAGCCGGCGCCGCCGGTGATCAGGATCCGCACGCCCGCAATATATGTTGCTCGCTCGGTGAGCGAAGCAGGCGCCACTCCGCAGGACCAGACGCCGTTCCGCGCCGTGCGCGAGTGGGCGGCGTCGCGGCCGGTCGCCACGGCCGCGATCGTCTACGGGCTGCTCGCCCTGGCCGCGTCGGTCGCCGCCTATTTCTCCCTATTCGACCAATTCGCCTTCTACGACGACGACGGCACGCTGCTGGTCGCGCTGAAGGCGTTTGCCAACGGCCAGGTCCTCTACCGGGACATCTACGCCGCCTACGGCCCGTTCTACTTCGATGTCTTCGGGGGCTTCTTCGCCCTCACCGGCTGGGCGGTCACCAACGACGCTGGTCGGCTGCTCGCCGGCGTGGTCTGGATCGCCTGCAGCGTCGGCTTCGGTGTCTCTGCGCAGCGCATCAGCGGCCGCCTGGCGCTCGGCATCGGCGGCATGATCGTCGCCTTTGCCGCGCTCGGTGTGCTCGCCGCCGAGCCGATGCACCCGCAGGTGATGATCGCGCCGGTGCTCTGCGGCATTACCCTGCTCACCGCGCTCGGGCCGACGCGGCGGGTCGCCGTGGCAGGAGCAGCGCTCGGAGCGCTGCTGGGTGGCCTGGTGCTGACCAAGATCAACGTCGGCGGCTACGCCGTGATCGCCGCCGCCTTCGCCGCGGTCCTCACCTGGGAGCCGCTCTACCGCCGGCGCTGGCTGCGCTGGCTGGCCCTCGCCGTCGTGCTCGTCCTGCCCCTCTTCATCATGTACCCGGACCTGCGCGAAGAATGGGTGCGCCAGCTGGCTGCACTGGAGCTGCTCGCCTTCGCCGCGGTGGCGATTGCCGCCCACACCAACCGGCCGCGGCCGGGCGAGGACTTGGCGATCCTGCGGCGCTGGCTGCTCGCCGCGCTCGCCGGCGGCATCGCGGCGCTGCTCGTCATCCTCGCGATTCTCGTGCTCACCGGCCCGACGGTCTCGGAGGCCTATGACGGGATCGTCACGCAGGGGCTGAAGCTGCGCAGCGTCTTCATGATCCCGCTGGCCGGCCCCGGCACGGCCGTCGATTGGGGGATCCTCGCAGTGGCCGCCGCGAGCATGGCGCTCTGGCTGCGCCGCGAAGGGGATGGAGGGCTCTCGCTCTGGCCCGGCCTGCTGCGGGTGGCGGCTGGAGTCGCGATCTGGTTCACGGTGGCGGGATCGGCGCCGTTCTCGCTCAGCCCGACCGGCAACTTCATCGCCCTACCGATGGCGCTCGCCTGGGTTGCCGCCTTCGCCCCGGCTGGTCTCGAGGAGGCGCCGTACCGGCGCTGGGCTCGCGTCTTCCTGCCGCTGCTTGCGCTCGGCCAGACGCTCCAGGTCTACCCGGTCGCCGGCAGCCAGGTGCGTATCGCCTCGGTCGCCTTCGTCGCCGTCGGGGCGCTCTGCCTCAACGACGGAATCGCCCAGCTGCGGGCCTGGGCGGGCGCCGCGGGTTGGCGGGCGCCGCGCTTCCAGGCCGTGGCGACCACGGCCTCGCTGGCGGTGGCGGCGCTGCTCGGCTACCACGCGATCGCCTCAACCGCGGCGACCGGGTTGATCGCCTACCGCGACAACAAGGCGCTGCCCTACCCCGGCGCCCACCTGCTCCACATCGCCTCGCCGCAGGGCGACGAATACGTCGAACTCGTCAGCCTCCTGCACGAGCATCGCTGCACGACCTTCATCGGCTTCCCCAACGTCGACAGCCTCTATCTCTGGTCGGAAATCGAACCGCCGAAGCCCAACGCCCCCGGCGCCTGGCCGATAGTCCTGCCGCTCGATCAGCAGCAACGCGTCGTCGATCAGATGAAGTCCTCGCCACGCCCCTGCGCGATCCGCAACGACGGCCTTGCAGAGGGGGCCTGGCTGCACGGCACGCCCCCCGACGAAAGCGACCCCCTCGTCCACTACATCTTCAACGACTTCAGAAAGGTCGCCGAAGTCGGCGAATTCCAGTTCCTGGTGGCGAAGTAGTGGGGCGCACAGGAGATCTTCATCAGGCCACGTCCTTGGTGTCGTAGGTCTTCGCCCAGTCGTAGGTCTTCAACCGATCCTCGATGACTTCCTATGCCGTCATCGCGAGCCCATCCGGCCGTCGCTCCTCGATTGACAGCCTCCCCGGAAAGGAATCGCTGCAAGGCCAACGTAGGTCAGCGAAGGTCAACAAAAGCCTCTCGCTGATGGGTTTCGTTCCTTAGTTGTTCTAGAGCCCTTCCGTCGCGGTGCCCGACCCCTGAGCGATTGAAGCACCGCGCTCGCAGCCTCGACCCTTCGGCGCGGGCGCTTCACACCATTGACTGCCGCTCTCACAGCGCTGGATTGCGGGTAGGTCGGGGGCGGGCCATCAAGCACCTCATTAAGACGGCATACTAGACCAATGCGCTCCCAACCAGAACGCTCTAGACCGATAGGCGCGAAACGGCCACGCTACATTGGTGGCCGACCTCAAGCTGGATCAAGACCCCAAGCGAGCGAGCGCAGCATTTGGAGAGCGACTACGCGAGCTGCGCGATCGCAGGGGTCTTTCCCAAGACGCCCTTGCCCATGCGACGGATATTCACCCGACAGCCATCGGGCGCATGGAGCGCGGAGCGCGAGAGCCTCGCTTGACCACAATCCTTCGACTCGCGAATGGCCTGGACCTCCAGCCTGGCGAGCTGTTGAACGAACTAGGGCAAGGCTCCCCCAAGACGCGCGGCACATAGCGGGCCGGTCCCGGCCATCGATCGGACGACAGCCGAGGCCGGCCCAAGTCGCGCTACTTCGTCTTCAGAACGTTGAGCAGCGGTACGACCGGATTAGCGGGCGCAATCTTCATCTATTTGCTCACCCCCTCCCGCTCGTCAGCCCCCGGCCTGGTGCCGGGGCGGGAGAGGAAAGGGTAGGAAATTTCTGAGCGCTGGGTTTTTACCGAGCGCTCAGAAACTCATCCGACCGAAGTGCATATGCTCAGACGGGACTGAGTGACGGTGGGAGACCTGATCGGAGGATGCTTTGAAGAGAGGGGCGTTGAAAAAAGGGCGGCGATCGCGCAGAAATCGGTCAAGACAGCCGGTGGACACACCGCCTTGGGCCGTTGGTAACCCAATCAGGCTTGCGGCACTCACCATGCTGCACGAGGAAGAGCTCAGCCCCGCTGATATCGCAGATGCGCTTGGCGTGGACGTAAAGGCAGTTTCGGATCATCTGCGCCAGCTATACGACGCCGGCTGCGTCGAATTCGTAGGTCGCGGTGAGGGGGAGGGAAACCTCAACCGGGTTGTCTACAGAGCAATTGCGCGACCTTTTATCAGCGGAGAGGAATACCGAGCTATGTCAGTTGAGGAACGCGATGATTTCAATGGCGTTACCTTGCAGTGGATATTGGCAGAGTGTCTGACTTCCTACAGAAGTGGAAGGATGAATCTCGACGAGCACCTGTGCCTGATTTCAGATGTACCGAACCTTGACTTAGTGGGTCGGCAGGAGCTTCACGATTACCTCATCGCAACATTGGAGGGAGATCCTGAGGCTGAAGGGCTTGAGGGTATCCAGGCAATCGCCGGTAGGGCAACCAATCGGATAGCTGACTCGACCGAGACAGGCAGCAAGGTAGCTGTAGTGCTCATGGCGTTTGAGCGCGGGCGCACTCAAGACGCCAGATCTAAGTTCGGAGTGGGGAAAATCTGAGCGGTAGGCAAATTTGGGTTGCCTGAGCAGTACCTATCTGAAACCTTACATCACTCAAGTCGGACGGTGTTTAGGTGTTGTCGTCAGCAAACACCAGCAACCGGGTTCTGTCTTGAATGTCCAGGGCCAGTTGGCCCAATCAGGACAGCCGGAGCATCAAGACTTCACATGACTTTCAAATCCAAAACTTCCACCCAGCAGCAACGCGCCGGCGCTCCGTCCCCAGTTGAGCGGCGGCGTATGCCTGCATACCCCTCACGTCTGCTCGATGAACGAGGGACGATGACGCAGAGGGGCGGGCACTCGCTCGACTGGCGCGTGCTCGCCGCCTGCGTCGTCAATGAGACCAAGGCCGGCATCGTCGCTGAGATGCAGGAGCTGGGTCGGGCAATCACCTCGCCCGAGCTGCACGCGATCTGGGGCAAGAGCAAGCCGCTTTCAGTCTTTGACTACCACCTGAGCACGCTTGTCCGCGCCGGATTCGCCGAGCTCATCATCGGCCCGGAGCTGCGCTTCCGCCTGACGGCAGGTGTGGCAGTCATTCCAAACGCCTTACAGGGACGGGGTGCTGAAGCGCCACCGAAGTCAGGACACACCTAGACCAGATCGGGTCTGGGGCAGGGAATCCATCAAAGAAACAAGGGGGAGGAACTCAGTGAAGGGGATCAGGCTCATCGCAGCGGTTTGTGCTGTCTTGGCCGCGTTGGCGGCCGCGAGCATCGCACTCGCCGAGCAGGACGAGCCGAGCGAAATCAACCCCGCTCTCTCTGAAGTCCCAGCCGCCAACCCCGGCCCTGAAGTCCTCGCCGACCGCACAGCCACCTCCCAGACCTTCGAACTGCCCGAAGGCGCGCTCGAAACCAGGATCTACGCCTCCCCGATCAACTACCGCGACGAAGAAGGCGACTGGCAGCCGATCGAAGAAGGCTTCCAAGAAGAAGGCTCCCAGCTGACGAACAAAGACAACGACTTCGACGTGAGCCTTCCCCAGCAGATGGACGAAGGCCCCGTGCGCCTCAAAAGCGAAGAGGGCTGGGTCGCAAGCCAGCTGACCGGCGCCTCCACCGAAACCGTCGAAGTGACCGCCAACGCCGCCAGCTACGAAGGAACGCAGCCGGGCCTTGACTTCGACCTGCAGACCGTCGCCAACGGGATCAAGGAGAGCATCGAGCTCGCCGATTCCTCGGCTCCCCACAGCTTCACCTACGAGCTGAGCGCTGCAGCCGGCCTGACGCCAGCCAAAGAGGAAGACGGCAGCATCGACTTCCAAAACGAAGACGAAGAAACGATCCTGACGCTGCCGGCGCCGACGATCGAAGACAGCTCCCCCGGCGCCTCGCCCTCTCGTGCCGTCCACTACGAGCTGCAAGCCAAAGAAGGCGATAGATGGCAGCTGGCGGTCGAAGTCGACCCCGAATGGCTGGGCGATCCCGGCCGCACCTTCCCGGTCCGCATCGACCCCTCGCTGACCGTTCCCGCCCCAGAACTGGACTGCAACATCGGCGGCAAGAAAGGCGAATCGGGCTGGGGGCTCTGCGGCTCGGGCGGGCGCAAAGAACTCGCCCTCGCCTACAAACCCCAGCTCGAAAGCTCAAAAGACGAATGGTCGCGCGCCCTGCTTCGCTACAACTTCAACTCGGTTCCCCACGACGCTTACATCGCCTCGGCGACCTTCAACGCGAACGCCCCGGCCGCAGCCTCGAACACCAGCGGCGTCGAACTGGCGCAGACGACGAAGGAATGGACCAAAGAAGCCAACTGGCGCCGCTACGCCCACACGCCCGGCGGTCATGGCGTCGAAGAAAAAGATTTGCTCTGGACCAACGAAGGTGGCGACTACTCCACGGTGCTCGGCAAAGTCCTAAGCAGCGAACGCGGTACCAAAGCCGGCTGGTGGGCGATCCCGCTTCCGGCAAGCCTGGTCGAAGCGTCCGAGCCCAAAGAAATCCCCGGCAAACACATCGTCAACGGCCCGCCACTCAGCTTCATCGCCAAGCTGATCGACGACAAAGTGCGCGAATGCTCCTCAAGCTGCACGCAGCGCAGCCTCACCTTCGAATCGAGCGCCGCACCCAATCCCGAAAACCGGCCTTTCGTCTCTGTCGTCTACTACGCCAAAGCGGGCGAAGCAAGCAAACTGATCCGACCGCTGGAAGGCACGGTGACCTCACGCCGCCTGAAGCTGCAAAGCGCGCTCGGCGCCGGCGTGAAAAGCATCACCTACCAGTACCGAGAAGGCAAAACGGGACGCTTCGAAGCGATCCCGACAGGTCTTGTGAGAAATGGCGAAGGCAAAGAAGTCAAATGGCCGATCGCGTTGGGCGAAGGGGAAAGCAAAACCGAACCGCTTTACTTTGATGCTGCCCATGCCACGCCGACTCTGCGTGCCAAAGGCGGCGCGATCCAGGTGCGCGCGCTCTACGACGGCCTTGGTGCCGGCTATAGCGTCCCGGTCAACGCGACCGTCAACCGCTTCGTCGGCGGTCCGCAGGACGAAAGCGCACCCGTAGGTCCGGGCTCGGTAGACCTCATCACCGGGAACCTCGCCGTGAGTGAAACCGACGTCTCGATTCCGACCTGGGGTGGCTCGATGCTTTCGTTCAGCCGCAGCCACAACTCGCGCGATGCCGCCTCTGGCACCCCAAGCGTGCTCGGCCCAGGTTGGAAGCCCGGCGTGTCGGTTGAAAAGGAAGGCGGGGCACAATGGCGAAGCGTGCGCGAAGTCGCCCCGACGGCCGAAGAAGCGGAAGAAGGACTCGAACCCTACGCGCTGCTCACTGATCTCAAAGGCAACGAATATGCCTTCGAAAAGACAGGCGAAACCTGGGTCACCCCTCCCGAACTGACAGGCTCCGCGTTGACGAAAGAAAGCGGCGTCTTCGTCTTCACTGACTCGGCCAGCAATCGTACGTACTTCGGCGGTAACAACAACAGCGGCGAATACCTGCCGACCAAAATCACCCAGACCGGCGGCTCGCTCAATACGACGCAGATGGTCTACGAACTCGAACCGGGCAAATTGCGCCTGAAGGCGATCATCGCCCCGACCGCGCTAGGCATTACCTGCAACGAAGCGACGCTCGGGAACATCGGCTGTCGCTCCCTCAGCTTCAACTATATGGGGGGCCATCCGGAAGACCCGCTGTATGGTCGTCTTCTCACGATTACCTATAGCGGTCCCGAAATCGCGCCAAACGGCAAAACGGGTCAACTCGAAATGCAAACCGTCAGCAGGACGGTGGCCCAATACGAATACGACAAAGAAGGCCGTCTCGCTGCCGAGTGGGATCCCCGCGTCTCCCCGGCCTTGAAGACCAAATATACCTACGCATCTGGGGGCCAGATCAACACGATCACGCCCCCCGGCCAGGAACCCTGGACCATGGAATACGGGAAAGTGGACGAAGAGGAAGCCAACGGCCGGCTGATGAACGTCAAGCGCGCGAGCCTGCTGGCAAGCCCGTTGGTCGCGCAGACCACGATCGCCTACGAAGTGCCGCTCTCGGGCAAAGGATTGCCCGAAATGACCAGCGCCGGCGTTGCCAAATGGGGCCAGAAAGACCTTCCAGCCGATGCGACCGCAATCTTCCCGCCCAGTGAAGTTCCGGGCAGCCCGCCTTCGAGCTACGCAAGCGCGACGATCTATTACATGGATGTCGAAGGCGAAGCGGTGAACATTGCCTCTCCCGCAGGCGCAGGGATCTCCGAACCGGCGATCACGACGACCGAAACCGATGAATTCGGCAATCTCGTGCGCGAACTGAGCCCCCAAAACCGCCTTCGGGTCTTGGAAGCCCCGGAAGGCAACAGGAAAGAACGCTGGGAAGAACTCGAAACGAAAAGCCGCTACGGCGAAGAAGGCACGCAGTTGGAAGAGGAATGGGGACCCACCCATCAGATTCGCCTTGAATCGGGAACGGTCGTGCCGAAAGCACGCTTTCACACGATCATCCAGTACAAAGACAAAGAAAAGGGCTGGTCGGGTACAGGTCTTAATCCGCATCTTCCCACCGCGACGATCACTGGAGCCGACATTCCTGGCGAAGTCGAAGACGCGGAACGGCGCGCCACCGAAACGAAGTACAACTGGACGCTGCTGGAGCCGAGCGAAACGATTGTCGACTCTGAACCCGGTGGGAAGCAGCTCGCGACCCGTGTCGCTTACAACGAATTCGGTCAGGTGACCGAACGCAGCCTGCCTGCCAAATCGGGAGGCGGTGATGCCCATACGACCAAGACGATCTACTACACGGCGGGCGAAAACCCGTTCGATGCCGCCTGCGCAAACAGTCCTGGCTACGCCGGTCTGCCGTGCAAGGTTCTACCCGCCAAACAGCCCGAAGCCAAAGGCCTGCCCGAAGTGCTGGTCAGCCGCTACGTCTCCTACAACGAGCTCGCCGAGCCTCTCGAAGTGATCGAAAGCTCCGGCGGGAAAGAAGCGACGACGCGCAAGACGATCATGACCTACGACGCGGCTGGTCGCCTGGAAACCAACAAGCAGATCGGCGGCGGGAAAGAACTGCCGCCAACAAAGACCGTCTACAGCAGTACCACCGGCTTGACGGCCGAACGGAAGTTCACCTGCGAAACGGGCTGCGAAGGCTTCAAAAGTCAAGCTTCGGTCGCCGAATACGACAAACTCGGCCGTCCGGTAAAATACGCTGATGCCGACGGGAACACCGCGACGGCAACCTATGACCTCGACGGCCGGGTGGCAACCGCCAGCGACGCCAAGGGCAGCGAGGCATATGGCTATGACCCAACGTCGGGCCTGTTGACCAAACTGGAAGACTCAGCAGCGGGCACTTTCACTGCCGTCTATGACGCCGACGGCAATATCACAGAAGAAGCGCTCCCGGACGGGATCGTCGAAAAAACGAGCTACGACGAAACCGATCAGCCGACCGCGCTCACCTACACGAAGACGAGCAACTGCAGTGAAAAATGCGCCTGGTTCGAAGAAAAAGAGCAGAGCTCTATTTATGGCCAGGTGCTCTCAGACGAAAACACTCAGGGCTTGCGCCAGTACAGCTACGACAAGGTTGGCAGGCTGACGTGGGCCAAGGAAACGCCCCAAGGCGGCTCCTGCACCACTCGCCAGTATCTCTACGAAGGCGAAGCCGGCAAGGACTCCAACCGTTCGAAGCTAATCACGCGGGCGCCCGGCATTGGCGGCGCCTGCGACACCAGCTCAGAAGGAACCAGCCAGTCCTACAAATACGATGCAGCCGATCGGCTCGAAGGCGAAGAAGTCGCTTACGACAGCTTCGGGCGGATCACCAAATTGCCCGGCAAATACGCGGGCGTAGGGCTCCTTGAAACGAGCTTCTTCGCCAACGACATGGTTGCGAGCCAGTCCCAGGGCGGCGTCACGAACACCTACGAATTGGACGCCCTCGGGCGCCAGCGCCAGCGCATTCAGACCGGCGGGGTAAAAGGGACTGAAATCTTCCATTACGACGGTCCCTCCGACTCGGTGGCTTGGACCGAACGGGAAGGGACATGGACCCGTAACATCGTCGGTATTGGCGGCAACCTGGTCGGCATTCAAAACAGCGCGGCGACCACCCTCCAGCTCAGCGACTTGCACGGCGATATTATCGCGGGAGCTGGAACCGGCCAAGGCATCACCGGCTTCAGCAATACGCTCCAATACGATGAGTTCGGAAATCCCGAGCAGAGCGAAACGCCTCGCTATGGTTGGCTGGGTGGCCAGAGTCGTAGAACTGAACTCGCCTCGGGGGTTATACAGATGGGAGTACGGAGCTACGTGCCGGCGCTAGGACGGTTCATTTCTCCCGATCCCGTCGCGGGCGGCTCCGCGAACGCGTATGACTATTCCAACGCCGATCCCGTCAATGGTTTCGACCTTGGCGGGGAAAAGCCTTGGGACACCGGCCTGCAAGGACCTTGCGGCGGGGACCTGCATGTATGGTCGACGAAGGGGAATCCAAGAAATCGCGGTGGATACGGCAAATTTTACGTACGCTACAAAATAAATTGCGAATCTGCGTTCTATAGGACGACTGTCCTGAAGATCACCAAGATCTTCAGGATGGTTGGCGGCGATCCCATCCGATACAAGGTCGACGTGCCGGCGGTGGGGAACGGTAAACATTGGCAAGGAGAATGGGGTAACTGGAACGAAAATCAGCCCGCAATGAAATTCGATTGCCTCCTGGGACACGAGTACGAATATGTGTATATGCTGAACCTAGAATGGGCGAGCATTCTTGGGATAGCTGGAGAGGCCGGAGCATCCCTATTTCCCCCAGGCTCGGGGACGCTAACCCTGTCGGCTCAAGAGTACTGCGGCCACGGACCGTACTGATCGGTTCGCGAGGCCATACCAGGCAAATCGGATACGGCATGAGGTACTATTTAGGAATGTTGCGATCGGCGAGAAGGCGGAGGGGCCTCGTTCTGCTTGGCTTGGCGGGCGTCTATTGCATGCTCGTTTATGTCTTGTCCGGAGTTCAGGCGTCTACCAATGGTACTACTACGCCTGAACGATGCATCCGTTCCCAGCGCCATGTCGTCGCAAACGGGCAAAGTCCGGGTGGCAGTCCGTGGACCATCACGAGCATGATCGGCAAGAACGGAAGCTGCGACTCTTGGTTGCTTGGAATGGAATTTAGGCCGTCTGGTGGGCTAGCTGGTAGCGCGACGTGGCGCTGGGGTATTCCCGCGGGTGGCCACCTGTCCCGAGCATTTACGATTGACGCCCAAGATGGGGTAGCAGGCGTTGAAAGAGCTGTGTTTGGAACGGTTGGAGGGCGGGTCAGGGCGGTCAAGATTCGAATGAACAAAGGGGAACCGCTCGTTGTTCGTCCAAAGCTTCCCCCCCGGCAGCTACGAAAACAATTTGTGTGGCTGCGGAACATGCGCTATTTCATTCGTTTCTATTCGGCTGGGCATTATGCCAACAAGGTATCTCTTTATTCTGCGGATGGAAAACTCATCGAAATGCTGAGCGCAATTGAAGGTGAATTCTCGGGTCCAGGTGTTTAGCTGGTCGTCTGCGTCGGTCACTCCCGCGCATCTCGCCATCTGAAGTAAGGTACGTTCGTCGTCACAGGTTGCCGGACCACGGCATCGATCTGAGCGATCTCACGCCCCTGCCTTCAAGCTCCGCCCGGAACTCCGGGTCTTCCTTGAGCGGTCGCGTCAGTCGTTAGTCGTGGTAAGTCGTGTTGAGGTTCGTGGCCACGGCATGCGCGTAACACAGAAGTTACGAAGATATCTGCTTTCAGAAAGGTCGCCGAAGTCGGCGAATTCCAGTTCCTGGTGGCGAAGGCCGCAGGCTCCTGAGTCGCGGAGGCAGTACCGGCCGGGCGATCCGTGACGCGGCCCGCAGGTCGGCTCGCATCAGCCAGAGGCCGAGGGTCGTCCAGATCGCGGTGCCGAGGGCGATTCGCCCCACCAGCCCCAGCACGGTGTCCGGCAGCGGCACGAGGTAGGCAGCCGCAGCGGCGAGGGAGCCGATCGCCAGCGCCTTTCCCGTCGAGGTGGCGCAGCGACGCATCTCCGGCTCGGTGTGCGCGGCCAGCATCGCCAGGTTGACGAGCGCCCCGGCCGTGGTCGCCAGCCCGACGCCAGTGGTGTCCAGGCCGGGAATCGTCAGCAGGCAGGTCGCGCCCATCGCGACCGCCGAGCCGGCGACGGCGAGCAGCGGGCCGCCCGGGCGGCCCTGCGCGAGGGCCAGTCCGACCATCGCCGGAATGACGCTGGCGCCGAGCAGAACTCCTGGGGAGCTGGCGAGGATGACGTTCACAGTGGGCAGCCAACGGTCGCCGAGCAGCACCGCGACGAGGGTGTGCGAGGAGCCGGCGAGCAGCGCC
>CAZQET010000279.1:0-16056 GCA_964591825.1 uncultured Conexibacteraceae bacterium | reverse complement strand
CTGACCGACCAGCACGGCGACCGGGTTGGTGGTGATCACCGGCGGGGCAGGCGACGACTCAATCAACATCAGCGAAAGCGTGCCGGCGGGCGTGAAAGTGCGTGCGAACGGCAACGCCGGCTCGGACACGCTGAGCGGCGGCCCGGGCGACGACGTGCTGGAAGCGGGCGAGAACTACAACGGCCCCGATGACGGCAACGACACGCTGATCGGCAACGCCGGCAGCGACGTGCTCTACGCCGACCCGGGGGCCGACCAGCTCGACGGCGGCCCGGGCAACGACCTGCTCGTCTCCTCAGTCGTCGTCTGCCAGGGCCACACCTACGACGGCGGGCCGGGCGAGGACACCGTTTCCTACGGCCGCTCCAACGCCAACATGCGGATCGAGCTGGGCGGCACCGGCGGACCGCCCGGGTGCGGCACGCCCGACCACGTGCTCAGCGACAACGAGGACCTCGAGGGCTCTGACGGCCCCGATGTGTTGATCGGCGACAACGGGCCAAACAGCCTCTTCGGTCACACCGGCGCCGACACCTTCATTGGCAAGGGCGGTAACGACACGATCGAAGCGATCGACGGCCAGCACGACAAATCGATCGATTGCGGCCCGGGAAACGACTCAGCCAGCAAGGATTCCTCGGACCCCAAACCGATCAGCTGCTGAGCCCAATCTCGGCCGGATCAAAGCCCCCACCGACCAGGATCAGAAGATGTAGTTGCTCAGCTTCTGCGGTTCGAGCACGGTGACGCGACCGCGGCCGGGGCGGACGACGCCCGCCCGCTCGAGATCGGCGAGGAAGCGACTGACGCTCTCACGCGAGGTGCCGGCGAGTTGGGCGAGGTCGGCCTGATTCATGCGGATCGTCACCTCGCCGGCGTCGCCCTGACGCGGCGACTCCTCCGCCACCAACTGTGAGAGCACGCCCGCCACGCGACTCGGCACGGTCTGGAAGGACTGGCGCGAGATCCGCTCGTTGGCGCTGCGCAGGCGCCGCACCAGGGCGGCGATCAGCTTCACCGTGATCTCCGGGTGGCGCGCCAAGAGCGCCCGGACCTCGCCTGCGGGCAGCGCCAGCAGCTCACCATCGGTGAGCGCTTCGACGCTGGCCGAGCGCACCTCGCCGTCGAGCATCGCCAGCTCGCCGAAGATGTCGCCCGGGCCGAGCGAGGCGAGCGTGATCGCCCGTCCGTCGGAGTGCTCGCGGGTGACCCGGAAGCTGCCCTCGCGGACGATGTAGCAGGCGTCCGAGTGATCTCCCTCGTGAAAGACCCGCGTGCCCGCCGGGAAAGAACGCGCCACCGCAACCCGCGAGAAACGCTCCAGCTCGTCCTCTTCGAGGTCGGAGAAGAGCGGCACGCTGCGCAGCAGCGCCACCGGCCCCAGCCCCACCGCCTGATCAGCCATGCCTGGATTATCCCGGGTGCAACGCTTTTTCCCTGTTATGGGTGTAAAAAACGTTGCACCCGGCCTCGGGCCCTGGGCTCAGCGGGCGGCGAGGGTGAGCTTGCGGGGGCCACGGCTGAAGCCGGCGTCGAGCAGGGCGTCCTCGTGGCCAGAGCCGATCACCGGCTCACCGTCGAGCTTCTCGACCGCGAGCTTGGACAGGCGGCCGGCGGCGACCGCTTCGGCGAGGGCTGATACCGCAAGGGCCAGGTCCTCGTCGCTCAGGTCGGCGAGGCGGACGATGCCGCGGCCGCCGCGCTCGAGGTAGAGAACCGGGGCTCCATCGCGGGTCAGCACGTGCGCTCCGGGAGTGCGGGCGGGACGGCGCCCGCTCGCCGGTTTTGGCCAGGGCAGCGCGGCGCCGTACGGATTGGCCGGATCGGTGGCGGCCAGCAGCAGGAAGGAGTCGTCGTCTTCGGGCAGCGAGCGCAGTCGCTCGACCGCGCCGGGGAGGGCGAATTGGGCGCCGCCCAAGCCCTCGACGAAGTAGCCGCGGCGGGCAGTTCCGAGCAGCTCCAGATTGCCGAGCTCCGCGTAGACGCTGGAGAAGCCGCCGGGGATGCCCTCGGCGAGCACGGACTCGCGGGTGACGATGCCGTAGCGCTCGAGCATCAGCTCGGCCTGGGCGCGCAGCCGAGGCCCGGCCGCGGGGGCATCCTCGAAGAGCGGCGCGGTGAGCGACCAGCGCCCCTGCACCGCGGCGCCGGAGGCGCGGCGGCGAGCGAAGCGGCGGCCGCGCTCCTCCGTCGGCGGAGAGGCGCGCAGACGTGGCGAGCGAAGCGGCGCGAAGGCGTCATTGGTCACCTCCCCCGCCCAGGCCAGGTCCCAGAGGGCGCTGTGCAGCTCCTCGGGCGGCTGCTCAATCTCCGCGACCAGGTCGAGCCAGAAGGCGGTTCCACGGGCGAGGCGCTCGCGGATCGCCTGGTGCGCCTCGCCCTCCGGACGGTCGAGCTTGACATTGGCCGGCGGTGGGCCGGCAAGGCGCACGTCGTCGCGGAAGTAGAGCGCGGCGCGTCCCTCGCTGCGCCCACGGGCGCCGGCGCCGATCCAGACCAGCTCGCCGCTGGTGCAGAGTTCGTCGAGCCAGGTCGGCGAGTAGGCACCGAGGCGCCGCGGCAGCACGTCCTCCTCCCAGACCTTCGGGGTGAGGGCGACCCCCTGCATCGACACCAGCGCCTCACGCAGGCGATCGGGCCCCGCGCCGGCGGCGCGGTGGGTGTCGACGTTCTGCCAGCTCGGCAGGAAGCGGGCGAAGCGATCACGGCTGGCCGGCTCGACTTCGCGGCGCAGGTGGGCAAGGCTGGCGCGGCGCACGCGGCGCAGCACGTCTGCGTCGCACCACTCGCGCTCGCTGCCGCCCGGCAGCAGCTCGCCGCGAACGAGAGCCCCGGAGCGCTCCAGCTCGCGCAGAGCGGGCGTCGGGTCGACCCCGTAGCGGGCGGCGAGCTGCGCGGTCGGGAAGGGGCCGTGGGTTCGCGCGTAGCGGCGCACGAGGGCGATGAGCGGGTCGGCCTTCTCCTCGAGGAAGCTCTCCGGCAGACCCGGGGACGGCGGCACGCCGAGCGCGTCGCGATAGAGGCCCGCGTCCTCGGCGACGATGTAGCGCTCCTCGCCGTTGATCCGCACCGGCGCCGCGCGGCGCTCGGCGACGAGCTTCTCGAGCATCGAGGCGGCCGAGTAGCCCTCGGCGACGCGCTCCTCGCACTCCCCGGCGGTCAGATCGCCGAGGTTGCGCAGCACCTGCTGCAGGGCGTCGCGGTCGCCGGCGCGACCGGTCTCGGTGCGGTGCTGGAGCTGCGCCTCGACCTCCTCCAGCGCCTCGGGGTCGATCAGCTCGCGCAGCTCCTCCTGGCCGAGCAGCTCGCGCAGCAGGTCGCGGTCGAGCGCCAGCGCCGCCGCTCGCCGCTCCGCGTTCGGGGTATCCCCCTCGTACATGTAGGTGGCGACGTAGTCGAAGAGCAGCGAGGAGGCGAAGGGGGAGGCGGTCGGCGTCTCGACTTCGACCAGGCTGAGCCTGCGCGAGTGCAGGTCGCGCAGCAGCTCGGCCAGCGAGGGCAGGTCGAGCACGTCGCGCAGGACCTCGCGGTAGGTCTCGAGCACAACTGGAAAGCGGGGGAAGTCGCGGGCGACCTCGAGCAGGCTCTGGGCCTTCAGCCGCTGCTGCCAGAGCGGCGTGCGCTTGCCCGGATAGGCACGCGGGATCAGCAGCGAGCGGGCCGCATTCTCGCGGAAGTGGGAGCCGAAAAGGGCCGAGCCGCCGAGCTCGCCGACGATCAACTCTTCGACCTCGTCGGGCTCCAGCAGCACGAGGTCCGCGGGCGGCGGCTCGTCGGCATCGGGAAGGTGGACGACGATGCCGTCGTCGGACCAGATCGCGTCGGCCTCGAGCTCGCGCTCAGCGCGGATCTTGGCTGAGAGCGCCAGGCCCCAGGCGGCGTGAACGCGTCCGCCGTAGGGGGAGAGGATGCAGAGCCGCCAGTCGCCGATCTCATCGCGGAAGCGCTCGACCACGATCGTCTCGTCAGAGGGGACCACTCGGGTGGCGGTCTGCTGCTCACGCAGATACGCGACGAGGTTCTCGGCGGCGCGGCGGTCGAGGTCGTACTCCTTCGCCAGCTCCTTCGGCTCACGCGAGACCGCCTCGCGGGCGAAGGCCCCGATCGCGCGGCCCAGCTCGGCCGGCCGGCCGATCCCGTCGCCCTTCCAGAAGGGCACGGCACCCGGCACGCCGGGAGCAGGGGTGACGATGACCCGGTCGCGAGTGATGTCCTCGATCCGCCAGGTGGTGGCGCCGAGCAGGAAGGTCTGGCCGGGCCGGGCCTCGTAGACCATCTCCTCGTCGAGCTCGCCGACCCGGCGGCCGTCAGGCAGGTGAACGCCGTAGAGGCCGCGATCGGGAATCGTGCCGGCGTTGGTGACGACCAGCTGGCGAGCGCCTTTGCGGCCGTGCATCGTGCCGGTGGCGCGGTCCCAGACGATGCGCGGGCGCAGCTCGGCGAAGCGGTCGGAGGGATAGCGCCCGTCGAGCATGTCGAGGACGTTCTCCAGTTGCTCGCGCGAGAGCTCGTGGAAGGACTCGGTGGCGGTGACGAGCCGCTCGACCTCGTCAACCTCCCACTCGTCGAGCGCCGCCATCGAGACCAGGTGCTGGGCGAGCACGTCGAGCGGGTTCCGCGGGATCACCGTCTCCTCGATCGCCCCCTCGCGCATGCGCCGCGCGACCACGGCGCACTCCAGGAGGTCGGCGCGGAACTTGGGGAATATCCGTCCCCGCGAGACCTCGCCCAGCGAGTGCCCAGCGCGGCCCACCCTCTGCAATCCGCGGCTGACCGACTTCGGCGACTCGACCTGGATCACCAGGTCGACGGCCCCCATGTCGATTCCCAGCTCCAACGACGAGGTCGCGACGAGGCAGGGCAGCTGGCCCGACTTGAGCAGCTCCTCGACCACCGTGCGCTCCTCGTGGGATAGCGAGCCATGGTGGGCGCGGGCGATCTCCTCGATGCTCTCTGCGCCGGCGGGTCCTGTCAGAGACGCCTCGGGAGACCGACCAGAAGCGTCGTGGCCAAGCTGCTCCGTAGCGGGAAGCTCATTGGGGGGCTCATCCAGGTTTAGCTCATTGAGGCGCTTCGCCAAGCGCTCGGCGGCGCGGCGGTTGTTGACGAAGATGATCGTCGAGGTGTGCTCGCGGACAAGCTTCAGAAGCTCCGGATAGATCGCGGGCCAGATCGAGCGGACGTGAGCCAGCGGCTCCCCATCGGCCGGATTCCCGTCTTCGCTCGGAAAAGCCGGTGCCCCGGGTTCAGCCATGTCCTCAACCGGCACAACGATCTCCAGATCAAGCTCCTTAGCAACCCCGGCGTCCACAATCCTGCACTCCCGCTTCGGCCCAACCAAGAACCGAGCTATTCGCTCCAACGGGCGCTGAGTCGCAGAGAGACCGATGCGCTGGAGTGTGGGCCGATCAGCGGTTTGTGCAGCGGGTGGCGCTGTAGGGGGTACCGCCCCTGAGGACGCTTTAGCGACCGGAAGGGGCGGTGGGTCCCCTGCAGCGACAGGACCCGCTGCCCAACTCCGATCGTCCCGCACCAAGTGCTCCAACCGCTCCAAGGTCAGCGCCAGATGAGCGCCTCTCTTGGATTGGGCCACAGCATGTATCTCGTCGACGATCACCGCCTCGGTCGTGCCGAAGATCTCGCGCACGCTGGAGGAGAGCATCAGGTAGAGCGACTCGGGGGTCGTGATCAGGATGTCCGGCGGCGATTTCTGCATCGCCCGCCGCTCTTTCTGCGGCGTGTCCCCCGTGCGCAGCCCGACCGAGATGTCGGCGCCGATTCCCTTCAGCGGCGCCCGCAGGTTGCGCTCGATGTCGTAGGAAAGCGCCTTCAGGGGCGAGACGTAGACGAGGCGCACGCCCTGACCGCGCTCGGCCGCTCGCGAGAGCCGGTCGATTCCCCAGAGGAAGCTGGCGAGCGTCTTGCCAGAGCCGGTGGGGGCGCAGATCAATGTGTTGGCACCGCTGGAGATCGCCTCCCAGCCACCGGCCTGAGCCTCGGTGGGCCCCTCAAAGGAGGCCTCGAACCAGCGCCTTACGGGAGCGCTGAACGGCGCCAGTGGATCGTTTGCCGCGCTCTTCTTCGGATCAGTGGCCAACCCACTGATCTTACGCGCCCGCCGGGCCTACCCGAGCGTGAGGCTCAGCCCGGCTTGCCGCCGGCGAAGTGCACGTAGGCGAACCAGGACTTCTTCGGCACGAAGCCTTCGCCGAAGAGACCGGAGCCGCCGCAGAAGTTGCAGATGTTCTGCGCGTCGTCGACCGAGAACCAGAAGATCTGCTTCAGCCGCCACTTTGCCGCCCTGCGCTCGAGGAGCTTGAAGGCGCCCTTCAGCTGCGCCGCCTGACCGGCTGGTCCCTTGGCGAACGAATCGCTCCTGGAGGGGGGTTCCGAGCTCCAGCCGAGCTCGGTGATCCAGAGCCCCTTGCCGGCGTCGTGGTTCTGGGCGAGGACCTGGCGGAATTTTTCGATCTCCGGCGTCAGTCGCTGGTAGCTGCCGGTGTATGGATGAAGCGCGACGCCGACGAACTTGCCCTTGACCCCGGGGGTGGACCGGTAGACCTGGCTGAGGAAGTCGGTGGCAAAGTAGGCCTGCGGGGGTTTGCGCATGGGCCGGGCTTCGCCCGGTTCGGCGAACATGCCGCCGAGGATCAACTTGGCGCCGCGATCGACGCTCCTGATGGCGCTGTAGGAGATGTCGACCAGCTTGCCGTAGTCGGCGGGGCTGGGCCGCACGACGAAGTACTTGAAGTTCTCCTCGTTCCAGATCTGCCAGGTCCGGATCGGACGCGAGGGCAGGGTTGGGTTGGCGCTCCAGAAGCTGCCGCCAGGTCCGTAGCGGGCGACCACGAGCTTCAGGAAGCTCGCCCAGGCGCTGCGCTCCTTGCCGCTCTTGACCGGCAGCGTCTTCGGCGCTCTGGCCGTGCCCGGTCCGGGCACGTGCGCCTGCGGCACCGCCCAGGAGGGCGCGTCATAGACGAACGGCAAGACTTCGAGCCCCGCTGCGGCGGCGCCCGCGACCAGCAGGTCGGACGCACCGAAGTTGGCTTCCCCAGGCCCATGGGCCTGAACCGCGGCCCAGGAGATCGGAATGCGAACGCTGTCGACGCCGCCCGTACGCAGCCGCTTGAACTGTTCCGGGCTCGGGGTTCCCTGTGGCGAGACGCCCCAGAAGTTCCCAGGAAGAGCAAGCGCCGAGGGTGCTGCGACCAGCATCAGCGCGGCGACCGCTGCCGCTGCCAGGTACGCGCGCGCCTGCCCCAAGGGCCGCATCCGCCGTTCAGCCACGGTCAGCCCGCCTCGGGGGAGGCGCTGGCGGTCGGGCCGCGCCGCTGGCGGCGCCGACGGTACATCGCGACGCCCACCGAGATCGCGGCGAGCACGGCGATCGCGATCAGGATTGGCACCAACGGCGAAGAGCCGCCGCTGGAGCTCGAGGCCGGCTTGGCCGACGGCGCCTGGCTGCCCGGGTGCACCGAGCCTCCGGGATTGCCGTTGGGACTGCCGCCTGCTTTACCCTGCGGCGGGCCACCTTCGTTGCCCCCGCCGGCCACCCCTCCGCCTTGCTGCGATTCACCTTGATCCGATTCTCCCGAGCCGCCCGAGCCCTGCTTGCCCGATTCCGCAGTACCCGAGCCGCCGCCACCGCTCTTGGAGGCCTTCGCAGGGTTTTGCTTGTGATGGTGCACGGGCGTTCCTCCGCCACCGGCTTCGGGAAGGGGTTCGGTGTACTGAACGCAACTGGAGCTGGTGCATTCGGCATGAGCGAGCACCGGGAAGCAGGCAAATGCCAGAGCAATCGCTGACATCAGCGCAAGCAGGCGAGCGGGCCGCAGGGCCCGGCGATGGCGCTTCCCGGCGAGCATGGCGCGCAAGGTTAGAGCAAACGGCGGCGTTCCTTGCGCCAATCGCCCTGATCCTGGGCCTGGCCCTGGCTGGCGGCGGTTTCGATGTGAGCGATCGTCACATAGCGGGCCTGGCCGTGTGGCTGGTCGTGGTCGGCCTTCTGGTCTTCGGCGCCGGTGGGACCGTGCAGCTGGCGCGACCCCTCTACTGGGCGGGCGGGCTGATCGTCTGTCTGGGGCTCCTGTGTGCAATCTCATCCCTCTGGTCGGGTTCGGTTGAGCTGAGCGTCATCGAGGCAGACCGGATCGCGGTCTACCTCGGTTTCTTCCTTGCCGCCTTTCTGATCGCCCAAACCGACGAAAGGCGCCAACGTTTCGCTGAAGGCCTGGCAATCTCGATTGCCGCGATCGCGATCTTGGGAATCGTCAGCCGGCTGCTGCCCCATGTCCTCTACGTCGGCAGGTCGCTGGGGGCGGGACCGCGCCTCAACTACCCGCTCGGCTACTGGAACGCGAACGGGGCGATGCTGGGCATCGGCGTCGGCCTGCTGCTCTGGAACAGCCGCCGCGCCGCCTGGTCGGCGCTGCGCTGGTTCTCGGCAGCGGCGCTCCCGGTCTCGCTGCTCGCCCTCTACCTCACCTACTCGCGCGGCGGCCTGCTCGCCCTCGTGATCGCCTGCGGCTGCTTGATCGCGCTCTCGCGCGACCGGCTCTGGCTGCTCGCCACGCTGGCGATCAGCGTCCTCTGCACCCTGCCGGCGGTGCTCGCCGTGCAGGGGCGCGAAGAGCTCGTGCTCAACCTCGGCGAATCCACGGCGCGCGCCCAGGGCGTGACCGTGACGCTGATCCTGCTCGCTGGCATCGGGCTCTGCCTGCTGCTGATTGCGGCGCTGCGCTGGGAGGAGCGGCGCGAGGGGGCGCTGAGCGGCCGCGCTCTGGCGGCGTCGCGGGACCCGAAGGTGCTCAGGGGCATCGCCCTGACGGGGGCCGTGCTGGCGGTGGCCGCCGCGATCGCGGTCGGCGGCCGCGCCTGGGACCGCTTCACCAGCCCGGACATCCAGTTCCCCAGCGCTCCGCAGTCGCATTTCACCGACCTCGGGGGTGCCGGCCGCCACAACTTCTACGACGCCGCGCTCGAAGCCTTCGGCGAAGCGCCGATCCTCGGCCACGGCGCCGGGACCTACCAGTTCTCCTGGGAGAAGCTGCGCACGATCCCGAAGTCGACGCACGACGCGCACTCGCTCTACCTGGAGTCTTTCGCCGAGCTGGGCGCGGTCGGTGGGCTGCTGGTCCTGGCAACGGTCGGCTGGCTGCTCTGGTGCGGCTTCGCCGCCTGGCGCAATGCGGCCGATCCCCAGCGCGAACGCTACGCGGCGATGCTCGCGGCGATGCTCGCCTTCGCGATCAGCGCCGCCTTCGACTGGTTCTGGGAAATCCCAGCGCTGGGCGCCTTCTTCTTCCTCCCGGCCGGGATCGTGGTCGCCGGCCGCTGCGCCCAGATCGCCGCCGACCCGCGTCGCGAGCGGGACCCCGGAGTCGAGGATCGCCGCTTCGGCTTCACGGTCGTGGTGACGATCCTGGCTTGGGCGTCGGCGCTGGCCCTGGTCGGACCGCTGCTGGTCGAGCACGAGCTCGACTCGAGCAAAGCGGCGGCCGCCAGCGGCGACGTCGGCGCCGCCGTCGGCCATGCCGACACGGCTCGATCGATCGAGCCCTGGGCCGCCTCGCCTTACGTGCAGCTGGGCCTGCTCGCCGAGCTGCAGGGCGACTACCCAACGGCCATCAGCAACTTCGGCGACGCGATCGAGCGCGAGAACCGCAACTGGCAGTGGTACTACCTGCGCTCACGCGCCGAGCACGAGGCAGGGGAAGAAGGCGCCGCGGTCGAAGACCTCGAACGGGCCAGGGAATTGAACCCACTCCAGAGATGCCTGCGAGGGGAATGGACCTGCTGATGGGCGCCCGAACCGAAGAGAGCACCGCAAGCCGAGCGGCGACGGCCGCGCCAAGCGCGCCGGCGGAGATGGCGAGCCGCCTCGGGCTCACCGGGCCCAGCGGCTCCCGGCGGCGCGGCGCGGTGCTGAGGCGCCTGCTCGCGGCCGGAGACTCGGCAGCGATCTTCGCCGCGCTCTGCGTGGCGACGGCGGTGACCTCGACGACGGACGTCGCCAAGCTGTTCTGGGCCGTGCTCTTCATCCCCGCCTGGCTGCTGGTGATCAAGCTTCACGGCCTCTACGACAACGACCATCGCCGCATCCGGCACAGCACCCTCGACGAGCTTCCCTCGCTGATCTCGGCCAGCGCGCTCGGCACGATCGTCCTCGACGGGCTGCTCTGGCTGAGTCCCGGCGGGGCGCTCTCGGCCAAGAGCGCGATCATCGTTGGGATCGGCGCGGTGCTCGCCTGCTTCGTCTCGCGAGCGGTCCTGCGCTTCCTCTGGCAGCGCCTCACCGGGGTCGCCACCGGCATCGTGATCGGGCCGGCGCAGATGGCCGACGTGGTCGCGCGGCGCATCGCCACGCACCCCGAGGCCCGCCTGCGGCTGGTCGGCTACCTCTCGGCGCCCGTCGACAAGGACCGGCGCGCGTCGCTGCCGCGGCTCGGCTCGGTCGAAGAGATATCCCGGGTCGCCCGCGAGCACGCGATCGAGCGGGTGGTGGTCACCGAGCAGGAGATGGGCGAGCGCGACGCCGAGCACCTGATCGAGGAGTGCAAGGCCGAGGGGCTCGGCCTCACCTTCCTGCCCAAGCACTACGGGCTGCTCGGCCCCGGGATCGAGCTCAACCGGCTGGCCGAGCTGCCGGTGCTCGATTTCCGCTTCGCCGACCCGCCGCGCTCGACGCTGGCGATGAAGCGGACGCTCGACGTCCTCGTCGCCGGCCTGATGCTGACGATCCTCTCTCCGCTGCTGCTGGCGATCGCGGCGCTGATCGTGGTCGACTCGGGGACGCCGGTCTTCTTCCGCCAGAAACGAGCCGGCAAGGACGGCGTCCCCTTCACGATGCTCAAGTTCCGCACCATGGTCGTCGACGCTGAGAGGCGCCTGGCCGAGCTGGTCGACCTCGAGAAGCTCGACGAGCCGGCCTTCAAGATCCCCGACGACCCCCGCATCACCCGCGCCGGCAGGCTGCTGCGGCGCACCAGTCTCGACGAGCTGCCGCAGCTGATCAACGTCCTGCGCGGCGACATGTCGCTGGTCGGGCCGCGGCCGGAGGAGGAGGCCGTGGTCGCCCTATACGACGAGCGCCAGCGAGTGCGCCTGGCGGTCAAGCCGGGCCTGACCGGGCCGATGCAGGTCTACGGCCGCGGCGACCTCACCTTCGAGGAGCGGCTGGCGATGGAGCGCGACTACCTCGACAACCTCTCGATCGCCAGCGATCTGGCGATCCTCCTGCGCACCCCGCGCGCGATCGTGCGCGGCGAAGGCGCCTACTAGAGAATCCCCGCGATGCCCGCCCCGCTCGATCTCGAGGTGGTGATCGTCAGCCACGGCGCTGAAGATCTGCTGCGCCGCTGCCTGCGCTCGCTGGCCGAGCATCCGGCGAGCGGGACGATGCGGGTGACGGTCGTGGACAGCGGCAGCCCCGACTCGACCCCGGACATGGTCGAGCGCGAGTTCCCCGAGGTGCGCCTGGTCCGGCGCGAGAACATCGGCTTCTCCGCCGCCAACAACGTGGTGCTGCGCGAGGACGAGGCAACAGCGGTGCTCCTCCTCAACCCTGACACCGAGGTCTACGCCGGGACGCTCGACGCCGCTTTGGAGCGGCTGCGCGGCGACGAGCGGATCGGCATGGTCGGCTGCAAGCTGGTGACCGAGTCCGGGGATCTGGACCACGCCTGCAAGCGCTCCTTCCCCACGCCGCTCAGCGCCCTGGCCCACTTCACCGGCGTCGGCCGCGGCGACGAGGCTGGGGCAGCGCTGAGCCAGTACCGCGCCACCCACCTCGGTGACGACGAGGCGGGCGAGGTCGACGCCGTCAACGGCGCCTTCATGCTCTGCCGGGCCGAGGCGGTGCGCGAGGTGGGATTGCTGGACGAGGGCTACTGGCTCTACATGGAGGACCTCGACTGGTGCCGGCGCTTCTGGCAGGCAGGCTGGAAGGTCTTCTACGAGCCGGCCGGCGTCGCCCTGCACGTCAAGGGCGGCTCCAGCGGGCGCCGCCGAGCGCCCAAACAGGAGATCGCCTTCCACCGCGGCATGGGCCGCTTCTACCGCCGCTTCGACGCGCCCGAGCACAACCCCCTGGTCAATGCCGCGGTCTACGCGGGAATCTGGGCGAAGCTGATGACGAGCCTGGCGATCACCGCGGCGCGCGGGCGCTGAGACGCGCCGAGTCGCGCGAGGCTCACGTCAAGGCTCAGTAGGAGCGATCGCGCGGACGTCGACTCCAGCGGCGGCAGTCGCCTTCGCGAGCCTCATGTCCAGGGTGAGCAACGACGCGCCCAACTGCTCCGCGAGCGACACGTAAAGGCCGTCGTAGAAGCTGAAGTTGTGGCGCAGCTGCCAGGCCCGGTCGAGCAGGATCATGTGGTGAATGCGGCGCAGGGGCAATAGGGCGAATCTTCCCAACGCTTCCGACGCGCGCTTGTCCTGCAGCTCTCGCGCAACGACCAGGCGGCGGAGCGAGTGCCCGACCTCAGCATCGATCAGATGCGGAGCCCAGAGCGATCGGCCGGCAGCGCTCGGCGACAGCTGCTCCTCGGCCCAGTCGGTGTATTTGCCGCCAATGAGGGCGGCGACGACCACCGACGCGTCGACGACGGGCATGCGTCGCTACTCCCCACGGGCTTCACGGATGATCGAGACGATCGTCTCGGCCGTGACGCCGGAGGACTCGCGCGCCCGAACACTGGCGAAGATGTCCTCCAGCGTCGCCTGCCTGGCGAGGTCTTCGAGGTCGCGCTTGATGTAGTCGGAGAGCGAGATGCCCTCCTGAGCTGCGCGGACCTTGAGCCTGGTGTGGACGTCGTCGGGAACGTTGCGGACCTGGATCATCTTGGACATGTGGACTACATTAGGCCATGCGGCGGACGTGTCTATGGCGGTGGCTTGTGTCATGGGTGGACCGTTGCAGGCGCGGGCGCACGCGTGGCGCGCCGAATGTGCCAATTGCGTGCCGATTCCGTCGCCGAAGGTGAGAAGCGTCAGAACGGGAGGGTCTCTCCCACCTCAGCGAGGGTGGGGGCGGAGCGGTCGCGCTCGGAGAGAAGCGGCTGAGAGACCGGCCAATCGACGCCGACGGCGGGATCGTCCCAGGCGATGCCGGACTCGGTTGCCGGGTCGTAGGTGCTCGAGCAGAGGTAGGCGACGTCGGCAACCTCACTGAGCACGGCGAAGCCATGGCCGAAGCCGACCGGGACGAAGAGCTGGCGGTGGGCCTCGTCATCCAACTCGTATCCCTCCCACTGGCCGTAGGTGGGCGATTTGCGGCGCAGGTCGACGGCCACGTCGAAGATCCGCCCGCGTGGACAGCGAACCAGCTTCGCCTGGCCCGGCTCGGTCTGGAAGTGGAGCCCGCGCAGGGTGCCCTGCCGGGAGCGCGAGTGGTTGTGCTGGACGAACTCGACCTCGACCCCGTGCTCGGCCCAGAGGTCGCGGCGATAGCTCTCGACCATGAAGCCGCGCTCGTCGCCGTGGACCTGGGGCTCGAGCAGGACGACGCCCTCGAGCTTCGTCTCGAGGCGCTTCAGCATCAGCCCAATGCCCTGCCGTACTGCTTCTCGTAGTACTCGCGGTACTCGCCGGAGCGGATCGGACCCCACCACTCCTCGTTCCCGCGGTACCAATCCACGGTGCGCTGTAGGCCCTCGGCGAAGTGGACCTGCGCCTCCCAGCCCAGCTCTCGCTTCAGCTTCTCGGAGGAGAGCGAGTAGCGGCGATCGTGTCCGGGGCGGTCCGTGACGTACTCGATCAGCGACTCCTCGGCGCCGGTCAGCTCGATCACCCGCCTGACCACCTCGATGTTCTCGCACTCATCGGGGCCGCCCACGTTGTAGGCCTCGCCCGGCCTGCCCTTCTCCAGGACGGTGTGGATGCCGCGGCAGAAGTCCTCGACGTAGAGCCAGTTGCGCACCTGACGGCCGTCACCGTAGACGGGCAGCGAGTCGCCGTGGACCGCGTTCAGCACCATCAGCGGAATCAGCTTCTCCGGGTACTGGCGCGGGCCGTAGTTGTTGGAGCCGCGGCAGATCACCGCCTCCAACCCGTAGGTGTGAAAGTGGGCGGAGACGAGCAGGTCGCCGGCCGCCTTGGTCGCCGAGTAGGGCGAGGAGGGATCGAGCGGCGAGGTCTCGGTGAACGAGCCGGACTCGATCGAGCCGTAGACCTCGTCCGTTGAGACCTGCAGGTAGCGGCCGACGCCGAGCTCACGGGCGGCGTCGAGCAGGGTGCCGGTGCCGATCAGGTGGGTGCGGGCAAAGGCGTCCTGGTCGTCGATCGAGCGGTCGACGTGGGACTCGGCGGCGAAGTTGACCACCGCGTCGCAGCCCTGCATCGCTTCACGCACGGCCCGAGGGTCCTCGATCCCGCCGACGACGAGCTCCGTCCCCTCGGGCAGGTTCTCGCGCCGGCCGGCGTAGGTGAGCTTGTCAAGCACCCGCACCTCGTGCTCATCGCCGACGAGCCGCACGTAGGTCGAGCCGATAAAGCCGGCGGCGCCGGTGACGAGGAGCTTCACGCGGCGGAAGGGTAGCGGTCCTGAAACGACAAGACCCGCCGGAGCGGGTCGAGTCTGGCGAAGCGGGGAGCCACCCCGCAGATGATTGACACCCGTGGCAAGGCTACCACGGCCCACCCAGACTCAACCCGCTCCGGCGGTCTTCTGCGGAGGGCGCCGGACTCGAACCGGATCCGAGGCTAGTCGGACATGATGAGTGTCAATCATCTGAAGACACCCGTCTTCTTCGCCCTCCTGCCACGACCCTAACAGTGAATTTAGACCTAAATCCCAATGTGCGTCTATTGACACACTTTGTTTTCACTTCTGTGTGTGTCAGACCAGGAAAGGGGACTTACGCGGCGGCCTCGTGCTCGGCCTTGCGCTGGGTGAGGTAGGTGGAGAGGCCGTCGTGCCAGTCGGGAAGCTCGATCGCGTGCTCACGCTGGCTCTCCAGGGCCGAGAAGGCGGGGCGGGGCGCGGGGCGTCCGAGCATGTCCGTGGTGGCGGAAAGGACCCGGCACTCGACTTTTGCCTGGTCGAAGATCTCGCGAGCGAAGTCGTACCAGGAACAGGCGCCGCCCGCCGCCATGTGGTGGATGCCGAACTCAACCCCCTCGATCAGGCGCACGATGCCGTAGGCGAGGTGCCAGGTGTAGGTCGGCGAGCCGACCTGGTCGCGGACGACCAAGACCTCGTTCTGGGTCGAGGCCAGCCGCAGCATCGTCTCGACGAAGTTGGAGCCGCCGGTGCCGAAGAGCCAGGAGGAGCGGACGACGAAGTGGCGCTTGCTGGCGCCCGCCGTCGCCTCCTCCCCAGCCAGCTTGGTGCGGCCGTAGGCTGAAAGCGGCGCGGTCTCGTCGGTCTCGACGTAGGGCGCGCCCTTGGCGCCGTCGAAGACATAGTCGCTGGAGACGTATACGACGCTGGCGCCGACCGCGGCGGCGGCGGCGGCGACGTTGCCGGCGCCCGTCCCGTTGACCTTCAGCGCCGCCTCCTCAGCCTCCTCAGCGCCGTCGACGTCGGTCCAGGCGGCACAATTGATCGCCACGTCGGGACGCTCCAGCTCGAACTTCTTCGCGAGTGCATCGGCCGCGGTGATATCGAGCTCGGTGCGCCCGAAGCCGACCACGTCGTGCCCGGCGTTGCCCGCGGCGAGCACCACGTCGCGGCCGAGCATCCCGCCCGCACCTGTGACGAGCACCTTCATCAGATCAGCTTGATCTCGGACTTGTCGCCGACCAGCATGCGCAGCGTCTTGGGCATGCCCTCGGAGCGAGTCAGCTTGACTTCGCGACCGAGCAGGCTGGCCTCGAGGCGGGTGCCGAGGTCCTCGACGATCGAGCCGGCGAGGACGATCGAGTGCTCGATTTCGGAGCGGCAGATGCGCACGTCCTCGCCGATCGAGGTGTAGGGGCCGACGTAGGCGTCCTCGATGCGCGCGCCGGCGCCGATCACAGCCGGCCCGCGCACGACCGAGCCCTTCAGCACGGCGCCCTTCTCGACCACCACCCGGCCCTCGACCCGCGAGGCCTCGTCGACCTCGCCCTCGACCC
>CAZQET010000278.1:0-5975 GCA_964591825.1 uncultured Conexibacteraceae bacterium | reverse complement strand
TGGGTCATGCGGCTCCTCTCTTTGTTTGGCGACGTTGAGACTGAGCCGCAAAGCGGACGACCCCTGCCGGCCGGCAGGGGTCGTCGCACTTCAAGCGTCTATGGACCCCGCGGGTGTCGCGGGGACTCGGGGTTAGTTCAGCTTAGGTCGCTCCAGCGCCAGCTGGGCAACGCGGACCTCGGGATTCCTCTGTCGCGAGGAGCGGCGCGACTATACGATGGCCGCCGTGAATCGGAGCCTGGTAGGCAAGCTGACGCTCAACGGTTTGATTTGGGGTCGAATGACGTTCGGCGTTGCGGCCTGGCTGGCGCCACGGTCCGTCGGCAACGCGGTCGGTCTCGATATGAGCGGGAATCCACAGGCTGTCTACCTGGCTCGGATCCTGGCCGTGCGTGATCTCGTTCTCGCCTGCGGTGCTCTTGGGACTGACGGAGAGATTCAGCGCCAGTGGCTGCTCGCTGGTTTGGTGTGCGACAGCGCGGACACTCTCGCCGGGGTTATCGCGGGGCGGGGCGGATACCTACCGAAGCGCACGAGCGTCTACCTGACCGGGTTTGCCCTCTCGGGTGTGGCTGCGGCCGTGACGGTCATGGGAGAGCAATCGGGCGCAACCTCCGCGTAACCAACCAATCCACTCCAAGCCATGTTCACGGCACTCCCGCTTCGCGCGAGTTGCGGCAGCCGCTGCCTGCGGGCAAGGTCAGCCATGCGTCGGCGCCGCCCCCGGCGCGGTTCTCGATGTGCGCCTCGCCGTGGTGCGCGCGGGCGATCGCCTCGACGATCGCCAGGCCGAGCCCGCTGCCGTTCTGGGCTCTGTTGGCCTCGGCGCGGCTGAACCGCTCAAAGGCGCGCTCGCGAAAGTCTCCCGAGAAGCCCGGCCCACGATCGCGGACGTGAAGCTCGACCGAGCCGTCGTGGGCGCGGGCCGTCAATTCCACCGGACCCGCGCCATGGCGAAGGGCGTTGTCGAGCAGATTGCCAAGCGCCTGCTCGAGACGAAGCCTGTCGCCGCTGACCGTCAAGCCTGACTCGCTGCTGTGCGAGAGCTCTCTGCCGGCTTCTTCGGCCCGGCGTGTGAAGCGAGCGGTCGCATCGCCCAGGATCTGACCTGCCTCGATGCGCTCCAGGCGCACCGGCAGCTCGCCGCGGTCGGTCTGGGCGATCGTCAGCAGGTCCTCGGCCAATTGGGTCAGCCGGTCGGTCTCCTCGGCGGCCGAGTGCAATGCCGCCCGCAGCTCCTCGGGCGAGCGCCCGCGCCGCAGCGCCAGCTCCAGCTCGGTCTTGAGGATCGCCAGCGGAGTCCGCAGCTCGTGGCTCGCGTCGGCGACGAAGGCGCGCTCGTGCTCGAGCGCCTCGCCGAGACGCTCCAGCATCGCGTTGAGCGTCTTCCCGAGCCGCCCGATCTCGTCGTGGGTTGGCGGTACGGGGAGGCGCTGATCGGGCTTGGCGCTCGAGATCTCCGCCGCCCGGGCGCGCATCGCCTCCACCGGGCGCAGCGCGGCCCCGGCGACGCCGTACGCGGCGAGCGAAGCGAGCACCAAGGCCACGGGACCGCCGATCAGCAGAAGCTGAAGCAGGTCGGACAACGACTCGCCGCGTGCCTCGGTCGAGGTGCCGACGACGACCAGCCGCTGCCCGCCGCCAGCGAGCACGGGGATCGCCAGCAGGCGCGACTCATCCTGCAGGCCCGGCAGCGGGCCCCGGTCGAGGAGGGTGGGACCGTGCTTGGCGCGCGCCAGCTCAGGGGCGGTGAGCAGGTCGTGTCCGCCGATCAGGGGAGTCGAGTCAAGGACCCGGCCGCCGGGGCTGAGCACCTCGGCGAAGCTCTCCGAGCGACCGACCAGGTTCCCGCGGCGCTCGCCGAGGCCGGAATCTGCCTCCTTGACCAGGGCGGCTACGTCGGTGGCGCGTGAGCGCAGGCTGGAATCGATCGTGGCGTCGAGCTCGGTCCTGAAGCGCAGGTAGACGAAGAGTCCGATTGCGCCGAGCACGATTGTCATGACCGCGACGAAGGCCAGCGTCACCCGCAGGCGGATCGGCATGCGGCTCAGCATCCGCCGTCCTTGCGTAGCCGGTATCCCGCCCCCCGCACCGTCTCGATCGACCGGACTCCGAACGGCTTGTCGATCTTCCGTCGCAGGTAGCGGACGTAGACCTCGATCACGTTGGAGCGATGCTCGTAGTCGTACTCCCAGGCCTGCTCCAGGAGCTGCAGCCGGGTGAGGACGTGGCCGGGCCGGCGCATGAACGCCTCCAGCAGAGCGAGCTCCTTTGCGGAGAGCGCGATCTCGACCTCGCCCCGCCAGGCTTGGTGAGCGGTGGGGTCGAGGCGCAGCCCGCCAACCTCCAGGACCGAAGGTCGCTCGCTCTGCCCGCGGCGGATCAGCGCTCGTAGGCGGGCCAGCAGCTCGGCGAGGGAAAAGGGCTTGATCAGGTAGTCGTCGGCGCCCCCATCGAGCCCGGCGACCCGGTCCTCGACCGCTCCCCGGGCGGTCAGCATCAGCACCGGCGCCCATACCCCGTCCTCGCGCAGCGCCCGGCACGTCTCGAAGCCGTCGATACCCGGCAGCATCACGTCGAGCACGATCGCGTCGTAGGCCGTCGAGCGGGCCATCGTCACCGCCTCTTCGCCGTTCGTCGCGATGTCGGCAGCGAAGCCGTCCTCGGTAAGACCGCGCCGGATCAGCGCAGCCATCTTCACCTCGTCCTCGACGACCAGGGCGTGCATGGCCGTGAAGATGACAGGCGAGATTAACCTCAGATGAGAAGCTCCGTGGCGGCTACGGCGCAGCCCGCGAGGTCAACCGCCGCCGTAGGCGACCACCAAATCGGTCGCGACACCGACGAAGAACCCGACGGAAAGCAGCCACAGGCCGAGCTCTCGGTGCCCATAGCGGCGCATCGCGTTCCAGACCTCGCCGATCACGTAGAGGATCGCGCCGCCGGCAACTGCGTAGAAGGCCAGCTCCAGCGGTTCGGACGTGACGCTGTAGCCGAGCATCGAGCCGAGGAAGGTTGGCGCTCCGCCGATCAGCCCGACCAGGCCGAGCCAGGCCCAGGAGGGTCGGACCTCGCCAAGGGGACCGACGATGCCGAACCCCTCAGTCGCGTTGTGCAGGGCGAAGCCGACGATCAGCACCGTCGCCAGGCTGATCGCGCCGGTGCTGGCCGAGACGCCGATCGCCAATCCCTCGGCGAAGTTGTGCAGGCCGATCGCGACCGCGATCGTGACGCCGGTCCGCAGGGCCCGAGTACGGGCCGCCGCCTCGTTGCGCGCCAGATCCTCGGCGCTGAGGACGTCGACCGCGCCGCCCGCGATTGGCGGTAGGGGGCGCAGCGAGCGCAGGCGCCGCTCGGTCATCGCGAGGCCGGCGAGGCCGAGGGCAAAACCGCCGCCGAGCAGCGCGGCCAGGCCGAGCGCGCTGCCGAGGCCGCCGTTGCCTTCCTTGAAACCCTCTACGGCGCCCTCGACGATGCCGAAGGCGTGCTCCATGACGTCGACGAAGATGAAGGCGAGAACCCCGACCGAGAACATCGCCAGGGCAACCCGACCGCGATCGCCGAGCAGCTGCAGGCGGCCAAAGGGGAGGCCGAGGTAGATGGTGAAGCCCGCCAAGGCTCCGAGGGCTGCGGTTTGAGCGAACGACAAGGTTCCCTTGCTCCAGTGGAAGTTAGGGAACCCTAACAGGAACGGCCTGCGCCGTGTCGCGGGGGTTTCGCCACGCCCTCCTAGTGGGTGGCCATGACCGTCTTCAGCGGGTAGCCGAGCTCCGCCACTCGCTCGGGCAAGTCGACATGCAGCCAGTGGGAGACGTGGCTGGGGATGGTCTCGAGGATGATTTCGTCATAGCTGCGCCGGCTCAGCTCCTCGACGATGTCGTCATAGGCGTTGGGGCTGTTCGCCACTCGTCCGGCCACCTCGCTGCCGGCGGGCTCCTCCAACCTGGGCAGCGCCCGGTCGAGGACCCTTTCGCCGAGGCTGGTGTCCTCGCCGATGCGGTCGAAGGCGACGTGGGCGGGGTTGGGGATCAGGACGAAGAAACTGGCCGGGCCGGCAATTGCCCTTTCGCGCACCGCCTCGACCACTGCCGGCGTCGCGTCGGTCTTGTTGGTGACGACGAGCACCCGCGCTTCCTCCCCGTCGTGCGGTTCCTCGACCTCTCTGGCCGCTCCGCTCGCGATCACGTCGCGCTTGGAGATCGCCAGGTAGACGACCAGCGCCAGGATCGTGCCGAGAAAGAGGAAGCTGGTCAGGTTGGTGCCGAGGCCGAGCCCGCCTTCTGCTTTGGGCGAAGCGAGATAGTCCCCGATCGAGGCGCCCAGCGGCCGGGTGAGGATGTAGGCGAGCCAGAAGGAGAGGATCGCGTTCAGCCGCAGCCCGAAGTGCAGGACCGCGACGACGACGATCGCTCCGGCGAAGATGCCGAGCGCTGCGAGGTAGCCGAGTTCCAGCTGCTCGGAGAGGAAGTCGCCGGCCGAGGTGCCGAGGGCGAAGGTGAAGAGGATCGCCAGCCAGTAGAAGGCCTCGCGGCGCGTCGTGAAGATGGTGTGGACCGAGAGGGTGCGCTCGACCGCGTACCAGCTGGCGAAGACGCAGATCAGGATCGCGCCGAAGGCGATCGTCGTCGTTTCCAGGGCGACGCCGTAGTTTTCGACCAGGTTGTCGCTGACCAGCGTGCCAACGACGCTGATCAGGACCACGGCCAGCCAATAGACCCCGGGGATGTACTTCTTTGCCCGGAACTGGAAGACGAGCACGGCAATCAGCAGCGTGCCCATGATGTAGCTGGTTCCACTCAGCCCGAGACCGAGGTTTTCGTTCAGGTTGTCGGCGAAGGTCTCGCCGACAGTCGTGCAGAGGACCTTGATCACCCAGAAGTAGACGGTGATCTCGGGGACCTTGTTGAGCATCCTGCGGCCGAGCGACTCGGTCCGCGGCGGGAGTGACTTCGGTGGGGCCTGCGCCAGAGAGTTCATGGCGCGGCAGGGTGCAGGGTGTCCCTTAAGCCCCGATGAGAGCCGCTCCAGCGCGGACGGGAAACTCTCAGCGAGCTTTTAGGCTCTTCGATTAGCCTGCCCGGCGCAAGCAGGGGCAACGAGCTGCGTCGACCTTCCCTATCGCTGTGAGAGGGACTCCGACCACGCGGATTCCCATCAGATGGCGAATGCCTGGCGTTCGCCCGAGCAGCGGAAGGGAAGAGTCAGATGAGTGATGCCGAGTACAAGGCCGGTATGCCCGCCGCGGGCAGCCTCATCGACAGGATCGCGAACTTGGCGGTGACGATTGTCCCGCTGGCCCTGATAGCGGTGGCGGTCCTCGAGTCTTGGGGTGGCCTGCTGGTCTGGCAGGACATCGCCATCTTCTTTGCCACTCTGATCCCGTTCGGGTTCGGCATCACGGTTGGCTTTCATCGCCTGTTCACCCATCGCGCCTTCAAAACGAGCCGGCCGATGCGCTTCCTCTGGGCGGTGCTGGGATCGATGGCCCTCGAGGGCCCGGTGATCGAGTGGGTCGCCTATCACCGTCGCCACCATCGCTTCTCCGATGCAGAGGGCGATCCACACAGCCCTCACTTCGGTCACGGGAGCGGCTTCCGCGGTGCGATCGCCGGCCTCTTCCACGCGCACGTCGGCTGGGTGCTCTTCAGCGACGAGCCCGCAGAGGAGGAGCGCTACGCGCCCGATCTGATCGCCGACCCGGTCGTCGCCTTCGTCGACCGAACCTTTGTGCTCTGGGCGGTGGCCGGGTTGGCGATTCCGTTTGGCCTCGGTGTCGCCCTCACCGGCACCGTCGTCGGCGGCCTGATGGGCCTGCTCTGGGGCGGCGCGGTGAGGATCTTCTTCCTCCACCACATCACCTTCTGCGTCAACTCTCTATGTCACTTCTTCGGCAGCCGCGACTACGAGACCAAGGACCACTCGCGCAACCTCTCCTGGCTCGCTCCATTCACCTTCGGCGAGGCCTGGCACAACAA
>CAZQET010000277.1:0-5262 GCA_964591825.1 uncultured Conexibacteraceae bacterium | reverse complement strand
AACGGGACCGGCTCGGTCGCGTTCAGCGGCTGGACCGGCGCCGCCCTGACCGCGCTCGAGTTCGCCGGCGTGCGCGGTGAGACCGTGCTCTGCCCCTCCAACACCTTCATGGCGACGCCGCTGGCTGCCGTCAACGCCGGTGCCAGGGTCGAGTTCGTCGACTGCAACCGCAACGACCTCTGCATGTCGTTCGAGGACTTCGAGCGCAAGGCCGAGGCGCACCGGCCCAGGGCGGCGATCCTCGTCCACATCGGCGGCCACATCGCCTTCGACTCCGAGCGGATCGCGGATTACTGCAGGGCCAACGACATCTTCCTGCTCGAGGACTGCGCCCACGCCCATGGCGCCGGCTGGAACGGCCGCCGCCCCGGGGGCTTCGGCGACGCCGGCGTCTACTCCCTCTACGCGACCAAGACCGTCTCCACCGGCGAGGGCGGGGTCCTCGTCTCCGGCGACGAGGCTTTGATCGAGTTTGCCCGCAAGTTCCGCAACTACGGCAAGTTCGAGCATGAGGTCGACGGGCTCAACTTCCGCATGAGCGAGTTCACCGCAGCTCTCGGCCTGGTCCAAGCCGATCGCATGGAGGAGATCGTCGCCTGGAAGAACGACTACGCGCGCGAGCACCTCGACTCCCTGCATCCGAGCCGGATCGAGCTGCCCGAGGGAATGACCTCGGGCCTTTATAAGTACATCGTCTTCGAGGAGATCGAGAGGGGCACGGGCCGGGTCTACGAGCAGCCCTGCCACCGGATCATGGGTCGCTCCGCCGAGGAGTTGCCCAACACCGACTGGGTGGCCGAGAACCACTGGTGCGTGCCGCTCTACTACCGACCGGAGAGTCGCGGGGAAGCTCTCGAGAAGGAGGCGTCATGAGGGTCCTGGTAACCGGCGGCGGCGGCTTCATCGGCTCGCACGTGGTCGACCGCCTGATCGAGCGTGGCGACACCCCGCGCATCTTCGACCTCAGCGCCTCGCCCTACCACTCGCCGCTCGAAGTGGAGACCTTCACCGGCAGCATCACCGACCCCGCCAACCTCGACCTGGCGATGCGCGACTGCGATGCGGTCATCCACCTCGCCGCGGTGGCCGACGTCGGTCACGTCCTCGCCGACCCGGTGCTGGCCGAGGAGGTCAATACACGGGGGACGCTGAACGTGTTGGAGGCCGCCTGCCGGGCCAAGGTCGGACGCGTCGTCTACGGCTCGACCACCTGGGTCTACAGCGACTGCCCCGAGCAGGAGGTCGACGAGGAAACCCCGATCCCGGCGCCGCGCCACCTCTATACCGCGACCAAGCTGGCCGGGGAGACCTACTGCGCCGGCTACGCCGAGCTCTACGACCTGGAGAGCACCGTGCTGCGCTTCGGCATTCCCTACGGACCCCGCGCCCGCGCCGCCGGCGTCGTCGCCAAGTTCACCGACCTCTCCTTCGAAGGCAAGCCGCTGACGATCGCCGGCGACGGCTCGACGACCCGCAGCTTCATCTACGTCGAGGATCTCGCCGACGGGATCGTCGCCGCGCTGGCGCCCGAGGCCGCCGGTCGCACCTACAACCTCTCCGGCGACGAGGTCGTGACGATCCTCGAAATCGCCGAGCGGGTGCAGGAAAACGTCGACACCTGCGAGATCACCCACACGCCGCCGCGCCCCGGCGACTTCCCCGGCAAGACGATCTCCAACGAGCGGGCGCTGGAGGAGCTGGGCTGGAAGGCCGAGACGAGCTTCAAGGAAGGCGTGCGCAAGTACGTCGAATGGGTGCGCAGCAGCACCCGTCCCCCCGACCCGATCCCCGGCAAGACGCCTTCGCTGAACGGCAACGAACACGCCGCTGGGGCGCTGCTCGCCGGAGCATCCCGCTTCGAGGAGCGCGACCCGCGCGTTCTCATCCTCACCGCCGACATCGGCGAGGGGCACGACCTGCCGGCGCGGATCATCAAGGCCGACCTCGAGGCCGAGGTGCCCGACGCGAAGGTCGAGATCGCCGACGGCCTCGAGGCGATGGGCAGGCTTCTCTCCTGGGTCGTCCGTGGCGGCTCCAAGGTCACCTTCCGCTGGATGCCCTGGCTCTTCGACGTCCAGTACTGGCTGATCACCAAGTTCGCGCCGACCCGCTGGCTCGCCCACCACCTCAACTACGCCTTCGGCTCCGGCGGCCTGATGAAGTTGATCGAGCGCCACGAACCGGACGTCGTCATCTCGACCTACCCCGGCGTCACCGCTGTGCTGGGGATGCTGCGCGAGAACCGCCGCCTGCTGATCCCGGTGCAATCGGCGATCACCGACCTCGCCGGTCTGCGCTACTGGGCCCACCCCGGCGTCGACCTGCACTACGTCACCCACCCCGAGTCGATCGAGGAAGTCGAGCGGCTGGCCGGTCCCGGCAGCGTCGAGTGGATGCGGCCGCCGATCTCGGGCGACTTCCTGATGCCGCGCACGCGCGGCGATGCGCGCGAGGCGCTCGGCGTGCCTCCCCATGGCCGGCTGGTCCTCGTCTCCGGCGGCGGTTGGGGCGTCGGCGACCTCGAGGGTGCGATCGAGTCGGCGCTGAAGGGCGACGACTCGTCGGTGGCCTGCATCACCGGCCGCAACGAGGTCGCGCGCGAGAAGCTCGAGCAGCGCTTCGGCGGCAACGAGCGCGTTCGCATCCTCGGCTTCACCGAGCAGATGAGCGACTGGATGGCCGCCGCCGACGTGATGGTTCACTCGACCGCCGGTCTGACCGTGCTCGAGGCCCACATTCGCGGCTGCCCGGTGGTGTCCTTCGGCTTCTCGGCCGGACACCTGCGCGCCAACAACGCCGCCTTCGAGCGCTTCGGCCTGGCCGAGGTCGCGCGCTCCGAGCACGAGCTGGAGTCGGTGCTGCGGCTGCTCGGCCGTGAGCGCCGCTCGCCCGACTCCTCCTTCGCGTCGCTTCCCTCAATCGCCTCGCGGGCGCTCAGCGTGCGTCCGCGCGTCAAGCCCCAGCCGGTGTGGCGCCTGCGCATGGAGCGCGTCGCGACCGCGGTCGTCCTCGCCCTCGTCGCCGTGGTGATGCTGTTCACGGTGATCGACCGCGAAGCGCCCTACAAGGTGATTGCCAAGCCGCTAGAGGGGCGGATCCACATCGGCAGGGACAACGACGAACCGCCGCAGCCCTCGGTGTCCAGGGCGGCGGCGGCAAAGCCCGCCGCGACGCACGCCGTAGCCGAAGAAGCGCCTTGATCGGCCCGCTGCTCGGCGCCGCGGCGGCGACGGGCGCGGTCCTCCACACCGGTCCCGCCCTGGCTCCGGTCGTGCCCGGCCTTGGCGAGGCGCTCGGGATCGAGATGCGGCTCTCGGCGGAAGCGGACGCGGTGGCTCTCACCTTCGACGACGGCCCCCATCCGCAGGGCACGCCGGCGATCCTCGAGGTTCTGCGCGAGCGGGGGGCGATCGCGACCTTCTTTCTCGCCGGCGAGCAGGTGGTGCGTCGTCCGAGCCTGGTCGCGGAGCTAGTCGCCGCGGGCCACCGGGTCGAGCTTCACTGCCACCGCCACCGCAACCTTCTGCGGCTGGGCACACGCGCTTTCCTCGAAGACGCGGAGCGCGCCCGCGCGGCGATCGAGGAGGCGAGCGGACAGGCGATCGCCGACTACCGGCCTCCCTACGGGGTGTTCAGCGCCGCCACCCTGCGCGCGGTGCGCCGCCGTGGCTGGCGACCCGTGCTGTGGTCACGCTGGGGGAGAGATTGGGATCGACGAGCGACGACGAAATCGATCGCTGCACGAGCCGGTCACGGCATCGAGGCCGGCGACGTCGTCCTCTTGCACGACGCGGACTACTACAGCGCGCGCGGCTCCTGGGTGCGCACGGCGGCGGCGCTGCCACTGATCCTCAACGAGCTCGAAAGCCGCGGGCTGAACACGGTCTCGCTGCGCCGCTGAGCGGGCGGGGCGAGGGTCCAGACGTCGCAACCGGCAAACGCTTCGTCCAGGCGTCGCGCCATCGTGCTCCTCCGTGGGGGCCGTTCCTGGTCGAAGATTTCCTGGGACATGGGCTCTCCGTCCTGTAGGGGGCGTTATGGAACCTTCGCCCTTCGGTCGGACGAAAACATGCAAGTAGCGAAAAAGAACGCGCAGCTTGCGCGTTTTGCCTCACTTCGACCCGACGAATGCGGCGATCTCGTCGGCGAGTCGCTGGGGTTGGTCCAGGGGGACGAAGGTGGCGGCGTCTGGGATCTCGACCAGGCGGGCGTTGGGCGTCTCGCGGGCCAGGCGTTCCGCCTGCGAGATCGGGAAGAGCTTGTCGCCAGGTGCCCAGGTGAGCAGGACCGGGAGCTGCGATTCGCTCAGCTTTTCCGCTGCCTCGAGCGTGTGGCGCTTGTTCATCCCGGCGGTCACCTTCGTCGCGTCGCGCTTGACGCCGGGATCGCTGAGGCTCGGTCGCATCCAGGAAGCGACCAGCTCGGGCGGTATCCCGGTCTTGGCGAAGGGCTTGAAGGCGGCGCGGGCGAGGGCGCCAATTCGAAATGGGGCGGAGAGCACGGTCATCCCGCCGGGCAGCTTCGCCAGCGGTGGCATCGCCTTGAAGATCCCCGGTGGGAAGTTCTCGTAGGTGTCGCAGTTGGTGAGCACGAGGCGACCGATCCGCTCGGGATGGGTCGTGACGAGGACCTGCGACATCGCGCCGCCGGAGTCGTTGCCGACGATCGTCACGTCGTCGAGCTCGAGTGCATCGAGGAAGCTGGCGACGATCGCGGCGATGCCGGGGGGAGAGAGGTCGGCATCCGGGTTCATCGCGATCTGCTGGGCGCCGATCGGCCAGTCCGGCGCGATGCAGCGGCAGCGATCCGAGAGCGCGTCGACGACACCGTCCCAGAGCCGCCCATCGACGAGAAAGCCGTGAACGAAGACGACCGCCGGCCCCGAGCCGGCCTCCCGATACCGAATTCGCCCCGCCGGCAACTCAATCTCGTGACGCTCGCCCGACTCGCCCATCGATACTCCCTTCATATGTCGCGAACTGCATCAACCTGTCCATCTGGCGGATGGACAGGTTGATGCAGTTCGGGCTTGGCTGGAGTGAGGTAAATTACATACAGACTGTATGAATGTCAAACGGACACAGCTGGAACGATCGGAGGCGACGCGCACGGCGCTGGTGGCGGCCGCTCGGCCACTCTTCGCCGCGCGCGGCTATGCCGAGGTGAGCGCAGAGGAGATCGTGCGCGCCGCCGGCCTCACCCGCGGGGCCCTCAATCACCACTTCGCCGGCAAGCGCGAGCTGTTCGAGGCCGTCTACGAAC
>CAZQET010000276.1:0-2114 GCA_964591825.1 uncultured Conexibacteraceae bacterium | reverse complement strand
GATCAGCTCTTCCACCTTCTGCTTCAGCTCTGTGTCGGCCATGGCCACAGAGTAGCTATCCGGGCAGCTCGGTCTTGATCGAGAGAGCGTGGATCGTGCCGTCCTCGAAGCGCTCGGAGACCGCGGCCTTGACCAGGCGGTGCTGGGCGAGGCGGGTGAGCCCCTCGAATTGAGGGGCGGTCACGCTCGCGCGCAGGTGGTCGCCGGTGCCGGTTTCGTCCGCCACCTCGACGCTCGCTCCGGGCAGGGCCTCCTCGATCATCCGCTCGATCTCCGCCAGGTCCGCAGGCATCTCGGACTAGCGGCGGCGACGCAGCATCATCAGACCACCGAGTGCGAAGCCCGCCACGGCGGCGCCGGCGATCAGCTGCGATCGGTGCTCGTACACCTGGCGGCGCCAGTCGGTGAGCTCAGCGACGCGGCCGCGCAGCTGCTCGACCGAGCTGCCCAGCTGGCGGCGCTGAAGGTCGATGTCGCGGCGGATCTCCGAGGCGGAGCGGCCCGGCATGCCGGCGGTCGAGGGGCGGGCGGGCTCCGGCTGCGCGCTCATTCGCCGCCCGCCTTGGCGCCGGATTCGAGCGTTGCCTTGGTCAGCTTCGCCTCCTCGATCGCCTGCTCGGGCACCGGCGGGGCACCCGCCTGCACGGCCCGGTAGGCGACGAAGCCGGCGGCCGCTGCGATCAGCAGGAAGAGGGCGGCCTCGGCAAAGAATCCCGGCCAGACGTTGCCGTCGAAGACTTCTTCGGCGAGCAGCCAGGCGACTCCCTCCATGACCAGGATCAGAGCGAGGAAGGCAAAGACGCCGGCGGCCACTCCAACCGCCGAGCCGCGCAGCAGCTTGCCGACCTTCTCGGAGATCTCCGTCTTGGCCAGCTCGATCTCCTCGCGCACCAGCGAGGAGCTCTGCTCCGCGACGTCGAAGACGAGCTCGGCGACCGAGCGCTCTTCGTCGGGCCGTGGCGGTGTGCTGGCTGGGTCGGCCACGCTACTCGGGCGGATCCTCGTCGAAGATGCGGCGCCAGGCGAAGGCCGCGACCCTGCTGGCGGCGATGCTGGCGAGAGCGCTGGCTCCGGCGAGCACGCCGCTCCAGACGAGACGTTTGAAGATGTCGTTGTCCATCGCGCTCGACCTTACCTATCGAGGCTCGAGTCCGTCGCAAATCGTCGTCGCGAGAAGCGCCTTCGCCTGATCGAAGTCCGAATCCGTCGCGGGGATGACGGCGAAGATCCAGCCGGAGAGCAACTGCTCGATCGCCCCGTAGAAGGCCATCGAGGCGAAGTTCGGATCGATGTCACGGCGGAAGGAGCCCGCCTCCTGGCCCTCGGCGACGATCTTGGCGATCGATTCGTAGGCGCGGCGAATCTCGGCCAGATGGGTGCGGCCAAAGGAGTTGGCGGCGCGCGTGACCTCGACGATGATCACCGTCATCAGCTCCGGGTCGTGGCGGTAGGAGTCGACGATGAAGCCGGCGACCGCTTCCAGCTTGGCGCGCGGCGAGGCGCCCTCGTGGTCGGCCTCCTCGATCGCCGCGAGCAGCAGCGACCAGCGCTCGCTGAAGAGCTCGTTGAGCACCTCGTCCTTGGACTTGAAGTAGTGGTAGACGAGCCCGTAGGCGACGCCGGCCTCATCGGCGATGTCGGAGACCCGGGTCGAGTGGAAGCCCTGGCGGGCGAAGACGCGGATCGCCGCGTCGAGGATCTGACGGCGCTTGTCGACCGCGGGCGCGGGTGCCTTGGCCATCAGGCGTGCACCTCCTGCGGCCAGGCGTAGGCCCGCGGGCGGCGGTTAGCGAGCGAGGGCAGCGCCTCGCGCACGCGGTCCTGCGCGGCGAGGTCGAGCTCGGCGGCGACGAAGCACTCCTCGTCAGGGGCGATCGCCAGCGGCACCCCCCAGGGGTCGATGATCGCTGAGCGCCCGTTGGAGCGAAAATGGGGCGGCGCCTCGCCGATCTGGTTGGGGGCGACGACGAAGGCCTGGTTCTCGATCGCCCGCGCGCGCAGCAGCGGCTCCCAGTGATCGCGCCCGGTGGCGAGCGTGAACGCGGATGGAATGGCGAGAATGCGGGCCCCGCGCACCGTGAGGATGCGGAAGAGCTCGGGGAAGCGCAGGTCGT
>CAZQET010000275.1:0-3044 GCA_964591825.1 uncultured Conexibacteraceae bacterium | reverse complement strand
GTTGGAGTCGGTCACCGTCGCGGTCACCGACCCCGGATGTGACCAGTCGTAATCGCAGCGCTCCCAGTTGACGATCGGACCAGCCCTGGTCCCCTCGGTTACGTCGGCTGAGCCCTCCCCCGATCCGTGCACTTCCATGCGCTTGACCGAGACGGCGGGGAAGATCTGCTCGCGCCGATCGGAGAAATCGCGCGCCGCCGCCAGAACCCGGTCGGGTGAGATGGACGTCTCGCCTATTACGCGGACTCTCGGCACGCGTCGATCCTACCCGCCGGCGACAGGGCTCGGGCTATGAGCGTCAAGCCCCACCGCGGTCAACGTGGCTCAGGTGGAGCAAGGATCCCTTGGCACCTCTCCAAGCACTGGGCCTAGATGCCGGGTGAGCGGATCGCCAACGAGCGCGGTCAGCAGCCCGGAGAGGTCGGGGTCGAGCCGGTAGCCGCCCAATCCTCCAGGCGACTCAGAGATTCGCTTTGCGTCAGCGCATCAACTTCCCGGCGCAGGCGATCTGGATCGTCTAGCGCGAATTGGAGAATCGGAGGGCGCTGTGCGCTACTGGTTGCGCCAGTTGGCCTCGCTCAGGCTCGTTGAAAGCGCGCGAGGGCACAGGCGAGGCCGAGCCGTTCTACGTCATCGCGTTGAACGGGCACCCCGGATGGGTTAGGGCAGCCGTCGAAAAGCATCGTCCTCGAACGTTAGGTGACGAGCCCAGAGACGTTCTGGGCCTGGTCCCCTCGCGGTCGCTCACCAAGAAGACAAGGCCATCGATCCGCAAGCAGTGAGGAAGTTCAAGCAAGAAGGTCAGAGCGGAGATTGGCTCTGCATCCGGATCGGGGTCAATTCGATCGGGTCAAACTGGCGCGGCTTTAGTTCTTCCATCAACGCTCTCGGACCTCATGTTGCCCCAGGGCCAATTTTGCACCCCTTTGTCTTCGGTCGCAGACAAACAAAAACCCCGTGTTTGCAGGGCTTTCGTCCTATAGCGGGGGCGGGATTCGAACCCGCGACCTTCGGGTTATGAGACCGGCGGTGGGGTGCCGGTGGCACTGGCGGCGAGGGCGGGGTCCCATTCGCAGACCTCGCAGGCGTGCCTGAAGACCGAGCGGGCGAACTCGAGTGCCGCTGCGTGTGGGTCGGGGCTCGACCGGGCGTCGTCCCAGTCGAGGATGTAGAGGCCCTGATCGGCGTCCCATCGGGCCGCTGCGGGCGCCATCTCGCCGCCAGCGAAGGAGTCCGGCGCCGGGTGGGCGTAGGCGTAGAAGGCTGCCTTGCCGTATTTGGCGTCGCCGGGCCACCAGCCCACCGCGACCTCCTGGGCGTCCATCGAGTTGCGCATGATGAAGTCGTTCGACGGAGGGTCGGCGGGGTGTCCGGAGAAGAGGCTGACGGCGAGGTCGAAGGAGCCCCACCAGGCATTGACCGGGGTATCGCGACCGCGGAACGGGGCGCGGAGCTCGGCCAGCACCTGGGCGGCCCGGGTGGCGGCGGCGAAGTAGTCGGCGACCCGGTCGGGGTCGTAGCGGGCGTGCTCCTCGTCCTCGTCGAGCGACGTGTCCCAGGGCACCTCCTGCGGGGTCAGGTCGATCTCGAAGGGGCCGACGAGCTCGCGCAGGGCCGCCAGGGCCTCCCGGGTCAGGCTGCCGGTCGAGCGGTCTGGGGTGAGGGGGATCCGGCGCTCGCCACCGCCGCTGTGCTCGGCGATCGCCTCGTGCCTGCGCAGGTCGAGGGCGAGCGTGAAGCTCCCCGAGCCGTCCGGCGCCGGCAGCGGCGCGGTCTCCCAGCCGCGCGCGGTGAGCCGCAGCGCCGCGTGCTGGAGCTGCGGCTCGGGCGGGGCGAGCTGGGCGGCGAGCTTGCCCAGCAGCTGGGTGTGGGCGTGCAGCGTGTCGCAGGTCTCGCGCCACTCCGCGTAGGCGACGGACGGCCAGCTCGAGCTCATTCGTTCAGCTTACGCGTGCGAGGATTGGGCCATGAAGATGCGCGCTGCCGTCCTGGAGGAGTTCGGTGAGCCACTCTCGGTGCAGGAGGTGGACCTCGCCGAGCCGCGGGCGGGGGAGGTGCTCGTTCGCCTCGGCGCCTGCGGCGTCTGTCACACCGATCTCTATACCGCCTCCGGCGCCGACCCCTCCGGCTACGCGCCGACCGTGCTCGGCCACGAGGGCGCCGGCGTGGTCGAGCGGGTCGGCGAGGACGTCGCCTCGCTTGTCCCCGGCGATCGCGTCGTCACCCTCTTCTCGCCCCAGTGCGGCGAGTGCGTGCACTGCCTCGACCCCCGCACCAACCTCTGCCTGGCGATCCGCGAGCAGCAGAACAAGGGCTTCCTGCCGGACGGCACGACCCGCATCTCGCGCGGCGGGGAGGGCGTCCGCCATTTCATGGGCTGCTCGACCTTCGCCGAGTACACCGTGATGCCGGAGATCGCCCTGGCGAAGGTCAACCCGGAGGCACCGTTCGAGCACGTCTGCCTCTTCGCCTGCGGTCTCTCCACCGGCCTCGGCGCAGCGCTCAACACCGCCGCTGTGCGCCCCGGCAGCACCTGCGCCGTCTTCGGCGCCGGCATGGTCGGTCTCGGCGCGGTCGCCGGCTGCCGCCTGGCCGGGGCCGAGCGGATCGTCTGCGTCGACCTCTCCGCCGAGCGCCTCGAGCTCGCCCGCGGCCAGGGCGCGACGGACGTGCTCGAAGGGGGGGAGGACGCGGTAGAGGCGGTGCTCGAGATGACCGGCGGCTTCGGCGCCGACTACAGCTTCGAGGCGACCGGCAACGTCGCGGTGATGCGCCAGGCGGTCGAAGCCGCGCGCATGGGCTGGGGCCTCTGCACGGTGGCCGGCGTGGCCGGCAGGGGAGAGACCCTCGACGTGGTGCCGCGCCTGCTGATCACCGGCCGGCGCATCGCCGGCTCCTCCTTCGGTGGCGTCAAGGGCCGCGAGCAGGTGCCGGCCCTGATCGAGCGCTGCCTGGCCGGAGAGATCGACGTCGAGCCCTTCATCTCCCACCGCATCGCGCTCGATCAGGTCAACCGGGGATTCGAGCTGATGGAGGCCCAGGAC
>CAZQET010000274.1:0-4588 GCA_964591825.1 uncultured Conexibacteraceae bacterium | reverse complement strand
CGCCCACGTAGGGCGTCAGCGTCACCTGCAGCATCTCCGGCAGCAGCCCCTTGATCTCGTCGACCCGGTCGACGATCAGCCGCTGGTGCACGAGCCAGGCGAGCCCGCCGGCGATCGCCATCTCGAGCCCGTCGGGCAGCCGCGCCGAGCGTGGGTTGTGCTCGCGCCCCTCGCGCAGCAGCGGCGCGATCCGCTCCAGCATTCCCTGGTAGCGCTTCAGCGCCTCCCCCCCAGCCGCCTGGGACTCGACGATCGCCAGCTTCGCTCGCGCCGGCTCGCGGACGATCATCTCCAGCGCGATCTCGAGCCCGTGGGAGATCCGCTCCGCCCAGGGCTGCTCGGGGTCGAGCAGCTCCTCGAAGACCTCGGCCGCCGCGTTCATCGTCTCGTCGAAGGCGGCGAGAAAGCACTCCTCCTTGCTCGAGAACTGCTCGTAGAAGGTGGAGAGGGCGACCCGAGCGGTCTTTGCAATCAGCTCGATCGTGGTCTTCTGGTAGCCGCGCTCGGCGACCAGCTCGGCCGTCGCAAGCAGCATGCGCTCGCGCTGGTTCTGGGCAACGAAGTCGCGGGGGACCAGGTGGCGCCCCGGTGGGAGCTTGGCGAGGCGTTCGGAGAGCGATCGCGTGTCCGCCATTCCGACAAGGTACCAAAACATGCATCTGATGTCTACTTTCTTCTTTTACAGAAAACACAGCGTTCTACCCACGGAAGTTCATCTGGCGTTTCTGAAAGTTGGTATACCTAGACAGAAGGCTTACGTTTGCAAAACTGGAAGGACCGATGTCGGAACCCCCCAGCACGCCGCAGAGAAGCGAGCAACTCGCCCCCGTCGTCCCCTTCCCGGGACTGCGCTCCCGGGCGCCGCGCGAGCGGCTGCTGGAGGCGATGCTGCTGGTCAGCGGTGAGCTCGGCTACGAGCGGGTCGCGGTCAAGCACGTGATCGAGCGGGCGCGGGCCAGCCGCGCGACCTTCTACAAGAACTTCGAGGATCGCGAGGACTGTTTCGCCCAGGCCCACCGTGACGCCTCCGAGTGGCTCTACCGGCGGATGATCGGCGCCGCCCGGCGGCAGCCGACCTGGCGCGATGGCCTGCGCGCGGCGCTCACCGAGCTGCTCGAGTTCTGCGCCAACCAGCCGGCGATCGCGAAAGCGATCTTCGTCGAGGTCCATGCCGCGGGCGAGCAGGCGCTTGCCCAGCGGCGCGATCTGATGGAGCGCCTCTCCCGCGCACTGGACAGCGCGCGCCGCGAGATTCCAACTCGCCAAGCTCCACCTCCTGTGACGTCGACCTTCATGGTAGGGGCAATCGACACGCTCGTGTGCGCGAAGTTGATGGACGGCGATGCGGCCCGCGCCCCCGAGATGCTCCCCGGCCTTCTCTACTTCGTCGTCATGCAGTACTTCGGCGACAAGGCGGCCTGGGAGGAGATGACCGCGGCCTCGGTCAGCACCTGGCAGGCCCGCCGCGATGCGGCATCGCAGCTTCCGTGAGGGACTGAGGTCGTTGGCGCGGCGGGCCGAGCGATCGGCTCTACAGCGGAATGTTCCCGTGCTTGCGCTTCGGCTGCGCGACCCGCTTGCTCTGAAGCATGCGCAGCGCCTTGATCAGCTTCGGCCGCGTCTCGCGCGGCTCGATCACGTCGTCGATGTAGCCCCGCTCGGCCGCCGAGTAGGGGTTGGCTAAGTGGGCCTTGTAGTCGTCGATCAGCTTCTGGCGTCGTTCGTCGGGGGTCGGCGAGGCGGCGATGTCCTTGCGGTAGATGATGTTGACCGCGCCCTCGGGCCCCATCACCGCGACCTCGGCGGTCGGCCAGGCGACGTTGTAGTCGGCCAGCATGTGCTTTGAGTTCATCACGTCGTAGGCGCCGCCGTAGGCCTTGCGGGTGACGACGGTGAGCTTCGGCACGGTCGCCTCGGTGAAGGCGTAGAGCAGCTTCGCCCCGTGACGGATGATCCCGTTCCACTCCTGGTCGGTGCCGGGTAGGAAGCCGGGCACGTCGGTGAAGGTGACGAGCGGCACGTTGAAGGCGTCGCAGGTGCGGACGAAGCGCGCCGCCTTCTCGGAGGCCTCGATGTCGAGCACGCCGGCGAGGTGGGCGGGCTGGTTGCCGACGACGCCGATCGGGAAGCCGTCGAGCCGCGAGAAGCCGCAGACGATGTTCTTGGCGAAGTGCTCATGGACCTCGAAGAACTCCTCGTCGTCGACGACGCGCGCGATCACCTCGCGCATGTCGTAGGGCTTGGAGGGATCGTCGGGAACTAAGGTGTCGAGATCGGGGTCTTCGCGCTCGGGATCGTCGGCGGGCTCGAAGCGCGGCGGCGCCTCGAGGTTGTTGGAGGGCAGGAAGCTGATCAGGTAGCGCGCGTCCTCGAGGCAGCTCTCCTCGTCCTCGGCGGCGAAGTGGGCGACGCCCGACTTCGAGTTGTGGCTCATCGCCCCGCCCAACTCCTCGAACTCGACCTCCTCGCCGGTCACCGTCTTGATCACTTCCGGGCCGGTGATGAACATGTGGCTGGTCTCTTTGACCATGAAGATGAAGTCGGTCATCGCCGGCGAGTAGACGGCGCCGCCCGCGCAGGGTCCCATGATCAGGCTGATCTGGGGGATCACGCCAGAGCACTGGACGTTGCGGACGAAGACGTCGCCGTAGGCGCCGAGGCTGACCACGCCCTCCTGGATCCGCGCCCCGCCGGAATCGTTGATGCCGATCACCGGCGCCCCGACCTGGGCGGCGAGGTCCATCACCTTGCACATCTTCTCCGCCATCACCTCGCCGAGGCTGCCGCCGAAGACGGTGAAGTCCTGTGAGAAGACGAAGACGGTGCGCCCTTCGATCGTGCCGTGGCCGGTGACGACGGCGTCGCCCCAGGGCCGTTTCTTCTGCATCTCGAAGTCGTAGGTGCGGTGGCGGACGAAGGTGTCGAGCTCCTCGAAGGAGCCCGGGTCGAGCAGCTTCTCGATCCGCTCGCGGGCGGTCATCTTGCCCTTCGCGTGCTGTTTCTCAACGGCCTGCTCGGAGGCCGAGTGAATCGCTTCCTCGCGCAGCTCGCGCAGGTACTCGAGCTTTTCCTCGTGGGTGCCGGGATTTCGTTCGCGCATCGAGAGCGGGAGTCTATTTATCCGCTTCTCTGAAGGGAGGGCGATACCTGTACAGGTATCATTACCACCATGGATTCTCCTCAAGCAGCTCTTCGGGCCGCCCGGTCGGACGCCGACCTCTCGCAGCGCGCTCTGGCCGAGCGCGCGGGCACCTCTCAGCCGGCGATCGCCCGCTACGAGCGGGGACTGGCGACGCCTTCCTGGGCGACGTTGCAGCGGCTGCTCGCCGCCTGCGGCCGGCGCGCCCGGCTGAGCGTCGAGGTCGCCGCCGATCCGCACGATGTGGAGCTCGCAAGCCGCATGCTCGAGCTGACGCCGTTGGAGCGCCTGCGGACGCTGCCGCGCTACGCGCGCCTCCAGGGAGTGTCGGCGGAGTGACGGAGTTCGACCCGGAGCGACTGCTGCGAACCCTGGTCGAGCACGGCGTCGAGTTCTATGTGATCGGGGCAGTGGCGGCCTGGCTGCAGGGCAGTCCCGTGGCGACCCTCGATCTCGACGTGATGCCCCGCCGAGACCTCGATAACGCCGATCGGCTCGCAGCCGCGCTCAACTCGCTCGAAGCGCGATCGATGGGCGACGAGAGGCCCGTCGAGATGGAGGGTGCCGACTTCCTGGGCTGGCAAGCGCAGCGATTTGAAACCACGGCCGGTCCGCTCGACGTGGTTCCCAACGCGGCCGCTATCGGCGCGTACGAGAACGTGGCGACGGTACAGCTGGGGCTCGGCGACCTCATCGTCCGCGCGATCAGGATCGACGACGTGATCGCCTCCAAGGAGAGCCTTGGTCGGCCCAAGGACGTCGCGGCGCTGCCGGCGCTCTACGCGACGCGTGAGGCGCTACGAAAGCGTCGCGAAGCGGGAGACTGACGCTCCCGCCACAGCGTCTCTGAGTCTTCGGAGGGCCGGATCAGAGTTCAGCGCAGATGGCGACCACTTCGAGGGCGAAGGTGCCCGTCGAGCCGGCGGCCTTCGCGGTCCAGCCTGTGTGCTTGCCGCCACCATCGACGAAGGGAAGGGATTCGCTCACCGAGGCTTCGAGGCTCGACCCCAAGATTGTCCGAGCGCCCCCGCCGAGGACCTCCCTGCCGGCTGGGCATTCGGCGGTGGCCGTCTTCGGACTGGTTTCGTCGCTCGCACTGGTCTTGCTGACGTAGCTGACGTTCTTGACCAGCTGGCCGGCGAGGCTGGGCGAGAGCGTCGCGGCGGTCACCGCTTCCTTCTTGATCTTGCCCGTGGTGACCGATTCGGCGCCGAGCTTGCTCTCGCTGACGGCCCCGTTCTTGATCTTCGGTTCGGTGACCACCTGGCCGCCGAGCTGGCCGGCGCGAACCGCGCCGTTGGCGATCTGGGTGGCGCCGACGGCGCCTTCCGCGATCTTCGGCGTCGTGATCGCCCCGTTGACCAGCTTGCCGGTCGCGATCGCTCCGTTGCGCAGCTTCGCCCCCGTCACCGCCCCGTTGCGCAGCTTGGCCGTGGTCACGGCGCCGTT
>CAZQET010000273.1:0-8036 GCA_964591825.1 uncultured Conexibacteraceae bacterium | reverse complement strand
GATCGCCGAGGGCAAGCCGCCGCTGATCTTCGGCGACGGCTGCCAGACGATGGACTTCGTCTGCGTGCCCGATATCGCCCGCGCCAACGTCCTCGCCGCCGAGGCCGAGGTGACCGACGCCGTCTTCAACGTCGCCTCCGGCGAGGAGACCAGCCTGCAGGAGCTGGCCGAGGCGCTGCTGCGGGTCATGGGCTCCGATCTGGCGATCGAGTACGGGCCCGAGCGCGCCGTCAACGGCGTCTCGCGGCGACTCGCCGAGACTGAGGCGGCCAAGCGCGCGCTTGGCTTCGAGGCGGAGATCGGCCTCGAGGAAGGCCTGGAGATGCTGGTCGAGTGGTGGCGCGCCGAGCGGGCTGGGCGGCCGGCCTTGGCGAGCGTGGAGGCCGCCTGATGGACGTTCCGTTCGCCAAGCCCTGGTTCGGCGGCGGGGAGGCCGAGGCCGTGGCCGCTGTGATCGAGTCCGGCTGGCTCACCCAGGGGCCGAGGGTGGAGGAGTTCGAGCGCGCCTTCGCGGCGCGCGTCGGCGCACCGGAGGCGGTGGCCACGACCAGCTGCACGACCGCGCTGCAGCTCTCGCTCTACGCCTCCGGAGTCGGTCCGGGAGACGAGGTGATCGTGCCCTCGCTCTCGTTTATCGCCACGGCCAACGCCGTCTGGCAATGCGGCGCGACGCCGGTCTTTGCCGACGTCGATCCAGGCACCTGCAATCTCGATCCCGAGGACGTCGAACGACGGCTGACGCCCCGGACGCGGGCCGTGATGCCGGTTCACCAGGTCGGCCTTCCAGCCGACATGGACCGCTTCCTGGAGCTCGCCGATCGCCACGAGCTGACCCTGGTCGAGGACGCCGCCTGTGCGATCGGCGCTCTGCACCGCGGTCGCCCGATTGGATCGCTGGGCCCACTGGCCTGCTTCTCCTTTCATCCGCGCAAGGTGATCACCTGCGGCGAGGGCGGGATGATCGCGGTTCACGACCCGCGCCTGGCCGAGCGTCTGCGACAGCTGCGGATGCACGCCATGGACCAGTCGGCGCTCGCCCGTCACGAGGCCACGGACGTCGTCATCGAGCACTATCCGGAGCGCGGTTGGAACGCGCGGATGACCGACCTGCAGGCGGCGGTCGGGCTGCGCCAGCTCGAGGTGCTGGACACGATCCTTGCCGAGCGCCGCAGGCTGGCCGAGCGCTACTCCGAGGCGCTCGCCGAGATTCCCTGGATCGAGGTGCCGCGCGACCCCGAGTACGCCGAGCGCACCTGGCAGTCCTACCCGATCCGAGTCGGGGCCGGAGCGCCGCTCGACGCCGGTGAGCTGATGCGGGCGCTGCTGCGCGAGGGCGTGGCGACGCGCCGCGGGGTGATGGCGATCCACCTCGAGGGCGCCTACGCCGAGGTGGCGGCGAGCCTGCCCCACACCGAGGCGGCGGCGCGCGAGGTCGTGCTGTTGCCGCTCTTCCCGGGGCTCGGAGACGAGGCTCAGGACCACGTGGTCGACTGCCTCGCGGGGGTTGGGGTCGCGGGAGTGAGATGAGCTCGGAGCCGACAGCCGGGGCGGCGCCGAGCGCCAACGGCGCTGTCGTGCTCGATGCATCGCAGACGGTGGGCCTCGCCGACACCGCCGTGGGCCGGCCGTTCGTCGGCGCCGCCGCGGGCAGCCGGGCGACCGAGATCGCGATCCGCCTGCTCGACCTGGTCGGCGCCGGCCTGGGCCTGCTCGTGCTCTCGCCGCTGTTCCTGGTCGTCGCCGTGGCGGTGCGACTCGACTCGCCGGGCCGGGCGATCTTCCGGCAGCGGCGGCTGGGCAAGGACCTGGAGCCCTTCTCCGTCGCCAAGTTCCGCACGATGGGAGAAGGCGCCGACCCCGGCGCACACCGCTCGCACGTCGAGCGGATGATCGCCGACGCCGATCGCGAAGGGACGCGGCCGATGACGAAGATGCACGAGGATGCGCGCGTCACCCGCGTTGGCTCCTTCCTGCGGCGCACGAGCATCGACGAGCTGCCGCAGCTGTGGAACGTCCTGCGCGGCGAGATGTCGCTGGTCGGCCCGCGGCCGCCGATCCAGTACGAGGTCGACCGCTACCCCGCCGCGGCCTTCCGTCGTTTCGCGGTCAAGCCCGGGGTCACGGGCCTCTGGCAGGTGCGCGGCCGCAGCCTGCTCACCTTCAAGGAGATGATCGCGCTCGACGCCGAGTACGTCGAGACGCGCTCGCTCGGCCTCAACCTCAAGATCCTTCTGCTGACGCTGCCGACCGTGATCCACGGCAAGGGCGCCGCGTGAGTGAGGGCCGCCGCCGCGCTCTGCTGATCAGCGAGAACGCGCCGCTTCCCGGGGACCGGCGCGTCTGGAACGAGGCGCGCACGCTGAGCGAGGCCGGCTGGGAGGTCGTCGCGGTCTGCGCGGCCGAGCAGGGTGGGGGGCAGGCGGCGAGTGAGACGATCGAGGGGATCGAGGTGCACCGCTATCCGCTGCGACCGGCGAGCGGCGCGCTCGGCTATGCGCGCGAGTACGGACAGGCGCTCTGGCGCATCCGCGCCATCGTCGCGCGCCTGCAGCGCCAGCGGCCCTTTGACGTCGTCCACGTCGCCACTCCGCCGGACTTCCTGCTTGCCGCGGCCGGCCCGGCTCGTCGCGGCGGCGCTCGCGCGATCTTCGACCACCACGACCTCACGCCCGAGCTCTTCCGCTCGCGCTTCGGCCGCGCCGGCCTCGTCCACCGCGCTCTGCTGGCGATCGAGCGGCGGGCAATGCGGACCGCCGAGGTCGTGATCTCGACCAATGAGTCCTACCGGCGGATCGCGATCGAGCGCGGGGGGGTGGCGCCGGAGGACGTCTTCGTCGTCCGCAATGGCCCCGACCTCGATCGCTTCCGGCCCGTGCCACCGGACCCCGAGCTGCGCCGGGGGCGGCGCCACCTGCTCGCCTACCTGGGGGTGATGGGCCCCCAGGACGGGCTCGACCACGCGCTGCGGGCGCTGGCGACGCTGCGCAAGCGGCGCGGCGACGACTGGCATGCGATCTTCGTCGGCGAGGGGGAGGTGCGGGCGGAGATGGAACGCCTGGCCGAAAGTCTCGGCCTCGTCCAGCGGGTCGAGTTCGCCGGCTGGCGCGGCGACGCGGACATCCGCCGCATCCTCTCGACCGCCGATATCGGCATCGAGCCCGATCCGCCGAGCCCGCTCAACGACCGCTCGACGATGATCAAGGTCGCCGAGTACATGGCGATGGACTGTCCCGTCGCCGCCTATGACCTGCCCGAGACGCGGGTCTCGGCCAAGCATGCCGCCGCCTACGCAACGGACCCGATCCCAGAGGCGCTGGGTCGCTGTATCGACGAGCTGCTCGACGATCCCGAACGTCGGGCGCGGATGGCAGAGTACGGGCGTGCGCGCGTGGTCGATCTCTCCTGGCAGCGGTCCGCGGTTGGGCTGCTCGCCGCCTACGAGCGGGCGATGAGTCGCGGGTTCTCCACGCCGGCCGATGTGGACCGACCTGAGGCGGCCGCGGTCGGGGTCCCCGGGTGAGCCGGCGCGGTTGGCAGGCGCTCGTCGGCCTCGGCGCGCTCTGTGTCGTCGCCGTGGTCGTCTACCTGGTGGCGGGGTCCTCGGACTCCAGCGTCGAACCGGCGGTTGCGCAGCCGGTCGGCACGGTGGGGGCGCCGACGGAAATCGCCGGCTCGCAGCTTATGGTGCGCGCCGTCGACCGCCAGAATCCGCTGGCCAACGGTCGCGTCTTCGTCGTCAAGGACGGCCATCCGCGTCAGCTGGCTGGGCCCGAGCTCGACTGCGAGCGCGTCTATTACGCGGGCGGTCGCGGCCTCTGCCTGTCGACCGCGGAAACGGACAGCGGCTACGAGGCGACGATCTTCGACTCTTCGCTGGGCACTCTCTACACGCTGCCGCTCGGCGGAGTGCCGTCGCGGGCGCGGGTCTCGGCCGACGGCCGCTACGGCGCGATGACCGCCTTCGTCAACGGCCACGCCTACCTCGAGAACGGCGGCTACTCGACTGAAACCACGATCGTCGACATGAACACCGGCGAACTCGTCGGCAACCTCGAGAGCTTCAAGGTGACCAAGGATGGCAAGCCATTTCACGCGGTCGACTTCAACTTCTGGGGCGTGACCTTCGCCGCCGATCCGAACCGCTTCTACGCCACCCTGCGCTCGCACGGTCATTACTACCTGGTTGAAGGCGACGTGGCGGCCCGCACGATGCGGGTCATCCACAATCACGTCGAGTGCCCCTCGCTCTCGCCGGATGGGACGCGGATCGGCTACAAGAGCCGCATAGGCCAGCAGAACCTGTGGCGGCTGAAGGTCCTCGACCTGGCGACGATGAAAGAGCATCCGGTAGCCGAGACGCGGCCGATCGACGATCAGGTCGAGTGGCTCAACGACGAAACGCTCGTCTACTCCAACAGCTTCGACGTCTACACGGTGCCCGCCGACGGCGGTGGCGAGCCGCGCCTCGTCGTCCACAACGCCAGCTCGCCGGTTTCGCTGAAGAAGTAGCCGCATCTCAACCTTGAGCTGAGGGTTAGAGGCTTCGATCTCGAACCCCCCGCGCAAAATCCCTGCCTCGGGCGTCGTTGCTTCAGCAGGTGGCCAAGCTCAGCGCAGGCATAGTCGTGCTCGCATTCCTCCTCCTCGGAGGCCAGGCTGCGCTGGCCGAATCGGCGCTGGCCGGTCCCTGTGATCCGCCCGCCAACGAAATCGTCTGCGAGAACTCGAAGGACGGCACGCCTCAGGGCGAATGGATGATCAACGGCTCCGGCGACCCGAGCATCCAGGGCTTCGCCACCCAGATCAGCGTCAATCGCGGCGAAACGGTCCACTTCAAGATTAAGACATCCTCGACCGCCTACCACCTCGACATCTACCGGATGGGCTACTACGGCGGCGACGGCGCCCGCAGGGTGGCGAGCAACATCGCGCCAACGGCGAAACTTCCGCAGAGCCAGCCGACCTGCCTCGAAGAAGCATCGACCGGTCTGGTCGATTGCGGCAACTGGCAGGAATCGGCCTCCTGGGCGGTTCCCTCGACCGCGGTCTCCGGGATCTACTTCGCCGACCTCGAACGCACGGACAAACCCTCGGAAGGCAGCCAGATCTTTTTCGTCGTCCGCAACGACTCGAGCCATTCCGACCTCGTCTACCAGACCTCCGACACGACCTGGGAGGCCTATAACCGCTACGGCCAGGGCGAACACAGCCTCTACACCGGAGGGCCCGGAACCAGCCCTGACCGCGCTTACAAGGTCAGCTACAACCGTCCGCTCGAAACCCGCGGCCCGAGCCCCGAGGACGCTCCGTTCAACGCCGAATATCCGATGGTGCGCTGGCTGGAGCGCAACGGCTACGACGTCAGCTACCTCAGTGGCGTGGACGTCGCCCGCTCGTCGAGCTTGCTGCTGCAGCACAAGGTCTTCCTCTCGGTTGGCCACGACGAGTACTGGTCGGCCGAACAACGCGAACACGTCGAAGCGGCACGTGAAGCCGGCGTCAACCTCGCCTTCTTCAGCGGCAACGAGATCTTCTGGAAGACGCGCTGGGGCAAAAGCATCGACGGCTCCAACACGAGCTATCGGACGATCGTCTGTTACAAGGAGACGCACGCCGGCGCCAAGATCGACCCCGAACCGAAAGTCTGGACGGGGACCTGGCGCGATCCGCGCTTCAGCCCGCCGGCCGACGGGGGCAAGCCGGAGAACTCGCTCAGCGGCCAGCTCTTCATGGTCAACTCGGGCACCGCGGCGATCGAAGTGCCCTATGAAGACGCAAAAATGCGCCTCTGGCGCAACACCAGCGTCGCCTCGCTGAAACCGGGCGAAAAAGCGAGCTTCGGCTACGGGACGCTCGGCTATGAGTGGGACGAAGACGTCCACAATTCGTCGCGTCCGCCGGGCCTGATTGACCTCTCCACGACCACGGTCGAAGTCCCTCAGAAGCTGCTCGACTACGGCTCGAACTACGGCCCGGGCATGGCGACCCACCATCTGACGCTCTACAAGGCGAAAAGCGGGGCGCTCGTCTTCGGCGCCGGCACGATCCAGTGGGCGTGGGGCCTCGATCCGGACCACGACTTCGAAGGTGGCCCCGAAAAAGCCGACGTGCGCATGCAGCAGGCAACGGAGAACCTCCTCGCTGACATGGGGGCGCAGCCGCAGACGCGTCAGGAAGATCTGGCGCCCGCCACGAAAAGCACGGACACGACTCCTCCGACCACCACGATCCAGAGCCCGGTGGACGGGGTGCAGGTGGAAAGCGGCAAGCCGGTGCAGATCAGCGGCATCGCCACCGACTCCGCCGGCCAGGTCGCCGCGGTCGAAGTCTCGACCGACGGCGGCAGCACCTGGCACTCGGCCGAAGGGCGTAACTCGTGGACCTACAAGTGGACGCCCAACGGAACCGGCAGCGTGAAAGTCATGGCGAGGGCGACCGACGACAGCGCCAACCTGGAGAGCCCGGGCGACGAAATCACAGCTGAAATCGTCCCGGCCAAATGTCCCTGCACGATCTGGGACAACTCGTTCACCGCGCCGGAAGACACGGACACCAGCGCGCTCGAAGTCGGGGTCAAGTTCCGGACCGACACGCCGGGATACATCACCGGGATTCGCTTCTACAAGCCCTCCGGAGACACGGGTACGCACTATGGCTACCTCTGGACCGGCACCGGCACCGAACTGGGGAAAGTCACCTTCACCAAAGAGACGGCGACCGGCTGGCAGCAGGCAAGCTTCGCGACGCCCGTCAAAGTCAGCGCGAACACGACCTACGTCGCTTCGTACTACGCGCCGAACGGTCACTACGCCTCGATCAGCGACTACTTTGCGGTGGTCGGCGTCGACAGCTCGCCGCTGCACGCGCTGGCCGACGGCGTCGACGGTCCCAACGGGATCTATAAGCGCGACGATCCGGGCGAATTCTTCAACGGGAATCCTCCGGACGCCTTCCGCTCCGCGAACTATCTCGTCGACGTGGTCTTCGAATCCGAAGAACAGCCGCCGGTGATCACCAATGTCCAGGCGACCGCGCACAACGACGGCACGGCGACCGTCACCTGGCAGACCGACAAGCTCTCGAACTCGAAAGTCGAATACGGCACCAGCTCGAGCTCGCTCGGGCTGAGCCAGAGCAGCTCCACGCTCGTCACGTCGCACAGCGTCCAGCTGACCGGGCTCTCGGCGAACACGACCTATTACTTCCGGGTCACCTCGGCCGCGGGCATCAGCTCGCGAACTGAACCGAGCCTTTTGCTTTCACCGCTCAGCTTTGTCACTCCTCCGCCTGCGCCGAGCCTGACCTCCACCGTTCCGGCCTCCCCGGCCAATAACAACTCGCCCAAAGTGGTCGGCTCGGCGACGGCGGGAACAACCGTGCGCCTCTACAGCACCAGCGGTTGCACCGGCTCGCCGCTGGCGACCGTTAGCGCGACCGAACTGGCGGCGGGAGTGACGACCACGGTCGCCGACAACACGAGCACCACTTTCCGCGCGACGGCAACTGGAGCCGGAACAGAAGCGTCCGCCTGCTCGACTGGCCTCACCTACGTTGAGGACTCGACCGCCCCGCAGACGCAGGTCAACTCCGGCCCGTCCTCTCCGAGTGCCAGCACCACGGCCAGCCTGAGCTTCTCGGGAAGCGATACCGGCGGCGGCACCGTCGCCTCCTACGAATGCCGCCTCGATTCCGGTGCTTGGGGGGCGTGTTCATCGCCCAAGCAATACACGGGGCTGGCCGATGGCAGCCACAGCTTCGAAGTCCGCGCGATCGACACGGCCGGCAACGTCGACGCGACGCCGGCAAGCTTCGGCTGGACCATCGACACGACCGCGCCAGACACGCAGATCGTCTCCAACCCCGCGACGCCCACCGCCTCGACGAAAGCGCAGTTTGCCTTCAGCGGCTCGGACGGCTCTGGATCCGGAGTCGCGAGTTTCGAATGTCGCCTCGACGCGGGCAGCTGGGGAGCTTGCTCGAGCCCCAAGGAATACACGTCGCTCGCCGACGGCTCGCACAAATTCGAAGTGCGCGCC
>CAZQET010000272.1:0-6477 GCA_964591825.1 uncultured Conexibacteraceae bacterium | reverse complement strand
CCGCCCGCGCCGACGCCGGCTCCGGAGCCAGTGCCGCCGCCACCGACGCCGGCTCCGCCCACCCCGCCGCCACCGACCGAGCCCCCGGCTCCCGCCGTCGCGGCCACGGGCGGCACGATCGACCTCAACTCGGTCACCTTCGAGCAGCTGCGCGCCGAGAACCTCTCGGTCACCCAGGCAACGCGCCTGCTCGCCCACCGCGAGCGCCTCGGCCGCTTCGGCTCACTCGACGATCTAGACGAGGTGCCCGGCCTGCCGCAGGAGTTGTTGGACGACCTGAAGAGACGTTCGACCGTCTAACCGGCTTCGTAGGCCTCTAGCAGCTTCAGCCAGAGCTCGCTGCGGGTCGGGTAAGCGGCGACCGCGTGGCGCAGCTGTGAAAGGGGGACTTTTCCCACTATGGCGACGGTGGCGGCCTGGAGGAGGTCGGCGGTCTCGAAGCCGGTGAGGGTGGCACCGACGATCAGCTGGCGCGATTGGTCGACCACGAGGCGCGAGGTGCCGCCAGTGTCCTTTCCCTGGAAGCTGGCGCCGGCGGTGCCGTCGGTCGGCACGTCGACGGCGCGCGCGTCGATGCCGGCTTCGCGTGCCTGCTCCAGGGTCTTGCCGGCGGCGGCGACCTGCGGGTCGGTGAACGTCACCCGGGGTGAGCCGATGCCTTCGGCAACCGCCTCGACCGGGCGGCCGAGCACGTTCTCGGCGGCGACCCACGCCTGGTACTTGCCCATGTGAGTGAAGAGGGCGCGGCCGGTGACGTCGCCGACCGCGTAGAGCCAGTCGCGGGCACCGACCCGCAGCCGCTCGTCGCACTCGAGGAAGCCGTGCTCGCCCGGCTCCACGCCGACCGCCTCGAGGCCGATTACAGCGGTCCGCGGCACGCGACCCACCGCGACCAGCAGCTCCGCCGCCTCGACGGCGCCGCCATCGTCGAGTTCGACCCTCACGCCAGGGGAGTCTTCGCGCATCGGAGATTGACCCCCCTCTGGTGTGGTCGATGTCGGATGCGCGTCGAGCTCGGCCACTCGAACCGCTTGGACGCCGGTGCGCACGTCGATCCCATGCCGCTCGCGCAGAGCCGCGGCGACTTCCTCGCCGGCGAAGGGCTCCTCGCGGGAAAGCACCCGGGGCCCGCCCTCGATCAGGGTGACGCGACAGCCGAGTGAGGACCAGGCCTGCGCGAGCTCGCAGCCGACCGGCCCGCCGCCGAGCACGACCATGCTCTGCGGAACCTGCTCGGACGTCGTCCCCTCGCGGTTGTTCCACGCGCCGACCGAGTCGAGGCCATCGATCGGGGGCATCGCGGCGGCGCTTCCCGTGGCAACCACGACCGCTCGGCGAGCGGTGAGGACGTCGTCGCCGATGCGCACACGGCGCTCGCCGTCGAGCGCGCCGCTGCCGCGGAAGAGCTCGATCCCCCGTTGCTTCAGCCAGGGCAGCTGGCCGGAGTCGTCGAGGCCGTGCACCACCTCGTCGCGGCGGGCGAGGACGGCGCGCGCGTCGAGGTTGCCATCCACGGCGATCCCCGGTACCCGCTGGGCCTCGGCGAGCACGTCGGCGGGCCGCAACAGCGCCTTCGAGGGCATGCAGGCGTAGTAGGAGCACTCGCCGCCGACCAGATGCTGCTCGACGATCGCCACCGAGAGGCCGCCTTCGGCGAGGCGCCCGGCGCAGACCTCCCCCGGCGCTCCAGCGCCGAGCACGATCGCGTCGAACTCCCGTTCAACCACGCCGTATTCGTACCCGACTTCGTACAATGGGTCCACATAGCACGGGGGCGACAGGCTTCGACGTGGTCGGTCCGTGCGAACGGTTGCAGGTCGAGGTGGCCGGAGGCCTCGTAAAACACCGGCAACAACCAATACGTGCGGACCATGAGTTCGCCCTCGCCGCTTAGCTAAGACCTAAGCAACGAGAGTCGGTCCTTCCTCGCCCGCGGGAAGGGTCACCGGCTTCAAATCGCGGGCTCACCCGGGCGGATCGCCCCGTCCGCCAGGGGAAATCTCAGAGGGCTCTATCTCTCGCAGTGCCCGCCGGCGCGGACCCCGGGAGACGAGAATCAAGCGCCGGCTAAACCTGTAGAAGCCTTCGCGCTACGACCTCGGACCCGAGTTCAATTCTCGGCGCCTCCACTGACGCTCCGGGCACCGCCCCGGAGCCAGTCGAGCACCCGGGCGGCGTCGCGGTCGGGAGGGAAGACCGGATAGAAGGCCTTGACGATCGTTCCGGCTTTGGCGATCAGGGTCAGGCGCCTGTAGAGGGTCATGCCCTCGACCTCGAAGGTCGGGAGATCGAGGGCGTTGCGGAGCTGGAGGCCGGCGTCGCTGAGCAGGGGAAAGGGGACCCGCTCGCGCTGGGCGAACTCGCTTTGTCCCGCGGGAGTCTGGGCGCTGATGCCGACCACGGTCGCGGCGAGAGCGGCGAGCTCGGCGAGCGCGTCGCGGTAGGCGCAGCTCTGTGGCGTGCAGCCGCGAGCACCGGGGATGTCGTCCCAGCCCTCGGGCAGGGCCTGACCGGGGGCGCCGGTGCGGGGGTAGAGGTAGGCGACGAGGTACCGGCTGGAGACGCTGATGGCGGCCAGGTCGATCGTCTCGCCAGTGGTTGCCGGGAGGCTCAGCGATGGCAGCGCCAGGCCGGTGAGGTGGTCGGCCGCACCGTCGTCCTCGGGCACGGGCAGGCCGGGCGGCAGCTGGGTGTAGTCGGAGCCCATCGTCGAAATCGTATGGTGAGTGGGTGAACCGCTACGTCGCCTTCCTGCGTGGGATCAACCTCGGCAGGCGCCGGATCGGGAACGAGGAGCTGCGGGGCGAGTTCGAGGCGCTGGGATTCGACCGGGTCGCCTGCTTTCGCGCCAGCGGCAACGTCGTCTTCGGCGCCGGCGAGAGTGACGAGGGAGCGCTGACCGAGCTGATCGAAGTCGGCCTCGGCGAGGCCCTCGGCTACGCCGTACCGGTCTTCCTCCGCCCGGCCGAGGAGTTGTCCGCGATCGCCGCGCATCGCCCATTCGACGCCGACCTGGTCGCATCCTCGAAGGGCAAGCTCCAGGTCGCCCTGCTGCCCGGCGAGCTGGGCGCGGCGGCTCGCAGGCAGGTGCTTGGGCATTCCAGCGATGAGGATCGCCTCGCTGTCAAGGGCCGGCAGCTCTACTGGCTCCCCAGCGGCGGCATCTCCGAATCCGATCTCGACCTGAAGACGATCGAGGCCGAGGCCGGTCCCTGGACGATGCGCACCAAGGCGACGATCGATCAGATCGTCGCCAAGCACCTCACGCCCGACTGATTCCCGTTTTCGCCATCGCATGGATGGTCAATACGGGAATGACCTCAGAGGTCGGCGCGGGGGAGGGCGGCGATGCGGGTGTCGCGGCTGACGGCGCCGATCTCGTCCGGGAGGGCGGAGAGCTGGACGTTGGAGACGAACTCCAGCTCTCCGCCGAGCGGGCGGAAGAAGTTGTCGTAGTGGGTGGGCACGACGACCTCAGGATCGAGCAGGGGGAGGATGCGGCGCCAGTAGTCCTCGGTGAAGCTGCGGCCAGCGACGCCAGCGAGGAAGACGTCGACCTCGCGCGCGCGGATCGCCTCGTCGACGAGGTTGGCGGAGCCCTGGTGGTAGAAGCGCAAACCGGCGACCTCGATCGTCACCCCCCATACCTGGCCACAGCGGTAGGCGCCGGGGCTCAGCGCGTCGAGGTGCTCGCAGGTGAGGTCGCCGTCGTAGGGGACGGCGAGTCCGAGCAGCAGCTTGGAGTGGACGCTCGGCGTGAAGCTGACCGCAAACGGCCCGAGCTCATAGGTGCGGTAGGGCTCGACCTCGACGGCGCGCTTGGCTAGGCCGTGCAGCGCCATCAGCCGCACCAGCGAGTCCGAGCCGTAGGCAGGGCAATCGAAGCGGCGAGCGATCGCCGGGGCGTCGACGGCGTGGTCGAAGTGAGTGTGGCCGACGAGCACGCCGGCGACCTCGCCCGGGGCCCGCACGAAGCGGTCGAGCGCCGCCGGGTCGGGGAGAGTCGGCCGTTTGCGCAGCAGGTCGCCGAATGGGACTCGGGACACGTAGGGGTCGATGAATATCGTCTGCCCCTCGCAGCTCATCCGGTAGCCGGATACCCCGAGCCATTCGATCTCCAGCCCGGCCGGCAGCTCGAGCGCCATCCCCTCCAGCTCGCCGAGCGCCTGGCCGTCCTCGCGCTGCGCTGCCGCCCGGCCCAGCCGCGCACGCGCAAGCTCGCCGAGGTGTCGCAGCGGTCCGGCCATGCGCGCCGCTCCGCTAGGCGGTCTCGATCGTCGAGGAGAGCCCGGGAGCACCGGCGATTGTCTGCAGGACGACGCAGTAGCGCTCGGTCAGCTTCAGCAGCGTCTGCAGCTGCTCGGCGTCGGCGTCGCTGTCTAGCGAGAACGCCAAGCGGATCGCGCGGAAGCCGACCGGGGCCTCGCGGTCGACCGCGAGCGTGCCGCGGAAGTCGAGGTCGCCCTCGGCCCGCACCGTACCGCCGCGGACCTCGATCCCGAGCGACGTCGAGACCGCCCGCAGCGTCACCCCGGCGCAGGCGGCGAGCGCCTCGAGCAGCATGTCGCCCGAGCAGAGCAGGCTGCCGTCGCCGCCGCTGGCCGGATGCAGGCCCGCCTCGGCGATGGCCCGACCGGTGTCGACCGAGCACGACACGCCCTCTCCCAGCTCGCCCTCGGCCGAGAGCGTCACCAGCGCCGCCTCGGGCTCCTCGCGATAGCGCTCCTTCAACGGCGCCTGGATCTCCCGCAGCTGCTCGCTCTCCACGCGGCCCAGGTTACGCGGTCGGGATTACGACGACGTAATGTGAGCGGTCCGTGGCAATCGCGACCGCGACGCAAATCGATCTCTACGCCGGCGGCGAGCTGCTCTTCGCCGACGTCTCCTTCAAGCTCGAGCCGCGCGAGCGGATGACGCTCTCGGGCCGCAACGGGGCCGGCAAGTCGACCCTGCTGCGCACCCTCGCCGGAGAGCGCCCACCCGACGCGGGCAGCATCGCCCTGCAGAAGGGGGCGCGGGTTGCGCTGCACGACCAGCGCCCGTCGCGCGACCCGGCGCTGACGCTCGGCGAGTACGTCTTCTCCGGCCGTGTGGAGATGGAGCGGACGGAGGCCGAGCTGGCGCGGCTGGAGGGAGCGATGGCTGGGGGCGAGCCCGACGAGGAGACGCTGCGCGCCTACTCCTCCGCCCAGCAGCGGCTGGAAGCGGGCGGCGGCTACCGCTGGCGCGACGACGTGCTCGCGGTTCTCGGCGGGCTCGGCTTCGGCGAGGAGGCCGCCGGCCGCAAGCTCTCGACCTTCTCCGGCGGCGAGCTGACCCGGGCCTCGCTCGCTCGCGCCCTCGCCGCTCGTCCCGACCTGCTGCTGCTCGACGAGCCGACCAACCATCTCGACATTCCCTCGCTCGAATGGCTGGAGCGCTATCTGGTCGAGCTCGACGCCGCCGTCGTCCTCGTCGCCCACGACCGCTGGTTCCTGGAGGCGGTCGGCACCTCGGTGCTCGAGCTGGAGGCCAAGCGGGGCCGCTTCTTCGCCGGGCCCTGGCACGCGTGGCGCAAGGAACAGGCGGCGCGGGAGATCGCCCGCGGCAAGGCGATCGAACGCCAGGAAGCCGAGATCGTCCGCATGGAGCGCTTCGTCGAGCGCTTCCGCTACAAGGCGACCAAGGCGCGCCAGGCCCAATCCCGGCTGAAGGCGATCGAGAAGATCAAGCGCGACGGGGTCGAGGCCGAGGCGCGCGACAACCGCAACCTGCGCTTCTCCTTCCTCAAGCCCGAGCGGCCGGGCAGGATCGTGCTCAAATTGGCAAGCGCGACGGTCGAGGTCCCAGGTCGCACCCTGCTCTCGGACGCCGAGCTCGAAGTCGAACGGGGCGAGCACCTGGTCGTCGTCGGTCCCAACGGCGCCGGCAAGACGACCCTGATCGAGACCCTGGCCGGCCGCCGCGAGCCCGCCGCCGGCTCGGTGCGCACTGGCCACAACGTCAAGATCGGCTACCTCTCCCAGCACGCCGAGACGGCGGCGGGTGAGGGAACGGTGCTCGATGCCGCTCAGCGGGGGACCGGCCTCAGCGGTCAGAAGGCGCGCGACCTGCTCGGCGGCTTCCTCTTCACCGGCGCCGAGGTCGAGAAATCGCTCGCCGACATCTCGGGCGGCGAGCAGCGGCGGCTCTCGCTGGCGATCCTGGTCGCCTCCGGCGCCAACGTCCTGATCCTCGACGAGCCGACCAACCACCTGGACCTCGAGAGCCGGGAGGCGCTCGAGCAGGCGCTGAACGAGTTCACCGGCTCGCTGCTGCTGGTCTCCCACGACCGGGCGCTGCTCGACGCAGTGGGTCGTCGCACGGTGGCGATCGAGGATCGGACGCTGCACAGCTACCTGGGTGGGTGGCCGGAGTACGTGCGGGCCCGCGAGGAGCGGGCACGGGAGGCGTCCGCGGCCAAGGTGGTCGCCAAGCCTTCGAAGCCTTCGAAGCCTT
>CAZQET010000271.1:0-2815 GCA_964591825.1 uncultured Conexibacteraceae bacterium | reverse complement strand
GCTGCCGCCGCGCGAGGCGGGGAGCCTGGTCGAGGCGCTGCGACGGCTGGGGATCGGCACGCTCGGCACGCTGGCGGGGCTGCCGGCGGGAAGCGTTGCCGATCGCTTCGGGCCGGCGGGGCAGGAGGCGCGGCGGCTGGCGCGTGGGGAAGAGGTCCCGCTGCGGCCGCGCCGCCCGCACGAGGAGCTGAGCGCGGAAGTGGAGCTGCCCGAAGGGGCGGCGGGCGCCCAGCTGGAGCATGCTTTGAAGTTGCTGGTCGATCGGCTGCTCGCGGCCCCCCAGCGTCGAGGCCGGACGCTGCTGGGACTGCGCCTCGGCGCCCTGCTCGGCGCCGGCGGCAGTTGGAGCGTCGACCAAGGACTTGGGCGGCCGACCGCCTCGGCGCGGACCCTGCGCGCGGTGCTGACGACGCGCCTGGAGACGCTGCCGGGGCCGGTCGCCGCCCTCCGTCTGCGCGCCCTCGCTCTCGCCCCGCCCGTAGGCGAGCAGCTCGAGCTCTCGGCCCGCGGCCCCGAGCACCGGCGGCGCCGCCTCGCTGCCGCCGTCCGCGAGGTCCGCACCGCCCAGGGCGCCGACTCCCTGCTCTCCGTCCTGCCGCTCGACTCCGCCTCCCGCTTCCCCGAGCGCCGCGCGATCCTCACTCCGGCCGCGGGCTGATGAAGGACAAAGACCAGCGGTGATTCGGCTGTCAGGTCCGGGCTCGTTTACCTCTGACGAGGCGCAGTTCCTCAGGCGAGGCGACGATGATCCGATCGAGGATCGGTTCGAGCGGCAGGGTCGTCACCTCGACGATCACATGGTTGTTATCGAGGATGTCGGTGACTCCCCCCTGCGCTCCGGCGGGGGCGGCATCGACAGATTCAGTCAGTTCGACTATGTCTCCGACGCTTAGTTCAGCCATGGCGACCATTGCCTCGATTGTAGGGCTTGGGGTATGCGGTAACCAGGCGTGGTGCTGCCTCTGCATTCGCGTAGTGCCATGCCGTGGCGACTCGAGAGGTCCGCTGATTGACGATCAGCTCGATGAAGGCCCCACAGCCGATGCCGGCGTTCTTTTCGTCCACTCTCGCGATGAGAGCAGTGACTATTGCCGCGGAGATCAGGCTCCAAATGAGATCTGCGTCTTTCTCGGTTACCCTGAAGACGCGTCCCCATTCGGCGCCATGACCCTCCTCCGCAAGGATCCAATCGGTCAGCTTGATCCGCTCACACCATGCGTCGGCGGCGCGGGGAAGAGGCTCGCCGATCTCAGGTGGCCATGTCACACCACCCACGCTATGGAGCAACGACGTACGTGTGTGCGACTCAGGTCAATCCTTCGAGTCGAAAAACACACAAAAGGCGCACGCCGATGACCCCTGGGCTGCGCAGGCTGTACGTGCCGCGGCCGGTCGAGGTCGAGGCTGGCTCCGACGGGAGGCCGGTCTCGGTCGACGGGGTTGCGGTCGAGGCGATTCGGGAGGAGTGGGTGGTCGAGGACCGCTGGTGGACGCCGCATCCCCTGGGGCGTCACTACTTCGAGCTGGTGCTCGCCGACGGAAGCAACACAGTTGTCTTCCGCAGCATCGTCAGCAGACGCTGGTACCGGCAGCGGGCCTGAGATGGCGGCCGCGGTTCCCTACGTCGAGCTGCATGCGCACTCGGCCTTCTCCTTTCTCGACGGGGCCTCGACTCCGGCGGAGCTGGTGGCCGCGGCCGCGGAGCTGGGGTATGAGACCTTCGCTCTGACCGACCACGACGGAGTGTGGGGGTCGATGGAGTTTGTTGACGCGTGCGAGCGGATCGAGCAGAGCGGCCCATCAGTCAGAGCGATCACCGGTGCCGAGGTGACGGTCGGGGAGGCTCACCTCACCCTTCTCGTCGAAGACTCGGCCGGCTATCGCAACCTCTGCCGGCTGCTCACCGCTGCCCATGCCCATACGCGCGATAACTCACAGCGCAGCGCCGGGCAGCCGCGGGTGACCGTCGAGCAGGTGGAGGAGCACGCCGAGGGGCTGGTCTGCCTCTCGGGGTGCGCGGGCGCCGGAATGCTTGCCGCCGCCTGGGAGATGGGGGACGCGGCGGCAGGGGCGGAGACCGCCCGGAGGCTGCTCAGGGCCTTCGGGCGGGACCGCTTCCGGATCGAGTTGCAGCGGCCCTACTGGCGCCGCGACCGCAGCCGCAACCGGTGGCTTGCCGGGTTGGCGGAGCGGCTCGGGGTGCCGGCGGTCGCCACCGGCAACGTCCACTCGCACGCTTCCGAGCGCGCCCACCTGCAGGACGTTTTCGTCTCCCTGCGACTGGGCATGACATTGGAGGAGTCCGAGCCGCTCCGCCGTGGCAACTCGAGCTTCGTGCTGGACTCGCCACAGGCGATGGCGGAGCGCTTCGCCGAACACCCCGACGCGGTCGCCGAGACCTTGCGCATCGCCGAGCGGCTCGAGTTCGACCTGAGCAGAGAGCTGGGCTATCGCTACCCGCGCGAAGAGGAGCCGAGCGCCGACCGCGAGCTGGCCGAGCTCTGCCGAGCGCTGCTGGCCGAGCGCTACCGCGGCTCGAAGCACCGAGGCGACGCGGAATCGGGCCTGGAGAGGGAGCTTGGGACGATCCGCGCCCTCGGCCTCTCCGGCTTCTTCCTCCTTCACCATGACCTGCTCGAGCTGGCCCGCGAGGTCGCCTTCGAGGTGCGGGGGCGGGACTCGGCCCGCGCGATCATGCCTCCCGGTCGGGGCCGCGGCTCCAGCGTCAGCTCGATCGTCTGCTACCTCACCGGCCTCTCCCACATCGACCCGGTCGCAAACAACCTCAACTCCAGCCGCTTCCTCAACGAGGAGG
>CAZQET010000270.1:0-4089 GCA_964591825.1 uncultured Conexibacteraceae bacterium | reverse complement strand
CGATTATCGCGCCACACCCACTTGGGGGGCTGCCTGACTTTTGGTTACAACGTGATCCCAAAAGTCAGGCACGCATCCGATATGGATTGCGGAGAGAGGTAGCATCGGTGGGGTACGGGAGCCCATTGGCTGAGAGGGCGGCAACGAGGCCGCCGACCGTCTGGACCTGATCCGGGTAATGCCGGCGGAGGCAAGCGATGAGCGACAGGACTTCCTATGACGCGGTGATCGTCGGCGGCGGAGTCGTCGGGCTCTGCTGCGCCTGGCGTCTCTCGCAACGCGGCGCCAAGGTCGTGGTCCTCGATCGTGGCCAGCCCCCGGCCGGAGCGACGCGGGTCGCGGCGGGGATGCTGGCGCCGGTCGGCGAGCTCGCCTTCGGCGAGCCGGAGCTGCTCAAGATGACCCTGGCCGCTGCCGAGCGCTACCCGGACTTCGTCGCCGAGCTCGAGGAGGTAAGCGGCGTCGACACCGGCTACGTGCGGCACGGTGCCCTGCACGTTGCCCTCGATCGCGACGAGGCAGCCGAGCTGCGCCGCGTCCACGACCTGCAGCGCTCACTCGGGCTCGGCGCCGAGTGGCTGCCGCCGCGCCGCTGCCGCCAGCTGGAGCCCGGGCTGACGCCGTCGTTCAACGGCGGCGTGCACGCTCCCGACGAGGCGGCGATCGACCCGCGTCGCCTGACGATGGCGCTGGTCGCGGCGCTTCGCGAGGCGAAGGTAGAGGTTCGCCCGGGGGTTGAGGTGACGGGGCCGCTGCTCGACGGCGGGCGGATCGAGGGGGTGGCGACGGATTCCGGCGAGGAGCTGCGGGCGGACTCAACCGTGCTCGCCGCCGGCGCCTGGTCGGGCGCCGTTGGCTGGCTGCCGAGCGAGGCCCGACCTCCCGTGCGTCCGGTGAAAGGTCAGATCCTCATACTGCGCGCCGCTGATGGCGAGCCGCCCTGTGGGCGCATCCTCGCCTCCGAGCGCGTCTACCTCGTGCCGCGCACGGACGGTCGTCTGATCGTCGGCGCGACGACCGAAGAGCGCGGCTTCGACTCGACCGTCACGGCCGGCGGCGTTCACGAGCTGCTCCGTGAGGCGTACCGCCTGCTGCCCGACGTCGCCGAGATGGAGCTGATCGAGGCGATGGCCGGCCTGCGCCCGGGCACGCCGGACAATTTGCCGCTGATCGGCGCGGGCACTCTCGATGGCCTCCTGCTCGCCTGCGGTCACTACCGCAACGGCATCCTGCTCGCCCCGCTCACCGGTGAAGCCGTGGCCGATCTCCTCTCCGGCGAGCCGCTCCCCGCCCCTCTCGCCGCAGCCCACCCGCTGAGTTCGCGTTTTCTCTCGCATAGCGAGAGAAAAGACGAAGTCAGCATCGAGAGGGCGGGGGTGGAGGGGTGAAGATCGAGCTGAATGGGCGGCTGCACGAGATGCCCGTGGGGGCGACGCTGGCCGATGCCGCGCGCGCCGTCGGGGTTGAGGAGACGCGCGGTGTCGCGATCGCGCTCGACGGTGAGGTGGCGCCGCGTGCCGAGTGGGACTCAACGCGGCTCGCGGAGGGCAGCAGGGTCGAGGTGCTGGCCGCGATCCAGGGTGGAGCGGAAGGGTGGGAGCTCGGCGGGCGGGCCTGGGGCTCGCGCCTGATCGCTGGGACCGGTGGCTTCCGCTCGCTCGAGCAGATGGAGAGCGCGCTGGTTGCGTCCGGCGCTGAGATCGTCACCGTCGCCCTGCGCCGCATCGACCCCGACGCTAAGGGCTCGGTACTCGACGTGCTCGACCGCCTTGGCCTATTCGCCCTGCCCAACACGGCCGGCTGCTATACCGCCCGCGATGCCGTCCGCACCGCCCGCCTCGCCCGCGAGGCCTTCCAGACGGACTGGATCAAGCTCGAGGTGATCGGCGACGATCGCACCCTCTTCCCCGATGCGGTCGAGCTGCTCGACGCCGCCGAGACGCTGGTCGGCGAGGGCTTCACCGTCCTCCCCTACACCAACGACGACCCGATCCTCGCCCGTCGTCTCGAGGAGGCCGGCTGCGCCGCGGTGATGCCGCTCGGCTCGCCGATTGGCTCGGGCGCCGGCATCCGCAACCCGTACAACGTCGCGATCATCGCTGAGCGAGCCGCCGTTCCGGTCATCCTCGACGCCGGCATCGGCACCGCCTCCGACGCCGCCCTGGCGATGGAGCTCGGCTGCGACGCGGTGATGGCGGCGAGCTCGATCTTCGGCGCCGCCGACCCGATGGCGATGGCGACCGCGCTGCGCCGGGGGGTCGAGGCGGGCCACGCCGCTCGCGACGCCGGCCGCATCCCCCGCCGCACTCACGCCCAGGCCTCGACCCCGGAGCAAGGCTTGCCCGAACTTTCCTGATCGGTGATCCAAGTTTCCCCTCATTACCATGGAGTCCTTCGCCCCTGTAGCTCAGTTGGTTAGAGCGGCGGCCTTTTAAGCCGCGCGGCGCGGGTTCGAATCCCGCCGGGGGCACTTTGGCCAGCGGGAGCGTAGGAGCGAGGCGCGACGAGCTGCTGCTCTGCATGCCCTCCGACGTCGAGGAGCAGGACGAGCTGCGCCTCGAGCGCATCCACGACGAGATCGAACGCGGCTTCGACGCCCTGCGCGACGTCGACGAGGGGTCTCGATCTTCGGCTCGGCTCGTATCGAGGAGGGCGCGCCCTGGTACGAGCTCTGCCGTGAGACCGCGGCGTGCCTCGTCAATCACGGCTTCTCGGTGATCACCGGCGGCGGGCCCGGCCTGATGGAGGCGGCGAACCGCGGCGCCGCCGAGGCCGGCGGTCTCTCGGTCGGCCTCAACATCGAGCTGCCGATGGAGCAGCGGATCAACCCCTACGTCAACCGCGCCCTCACCTTCCACTACTTCTTTGCCCGAAAGCTGATGTTCGTTCGCTACGCGAGGGCCTTTGTGATCATGCCCGGCGGCTTCGGCACGCTCGACGAGATGTTCGAGAGCCTCACCCTGATCCAGACCAACCGGATCAAGCACTTCCCGACGATCCTCGTCGACTCCCAGCACTGGGCCCCCCTCCTCGCCTGGCTCGACCACCTCGAGGCAGACGGCATGCTGACCCGCGCCGACCGCGAGCTCCTCGTCACCGCCGACACGCCCGGCGAGGTCTGCGACCACGTGCGGCTGGCGAGCAAGCGACAGAGAGAGTCTGCCCTGAACGCATGAGGCGCGTGCCGACGCGGACCTCACGAGCGGGGTCGGGCGGACGTTCAAGCCTCGCGTGTCGGAATCTCAAACCGGATGGCGGGCCAAGAGCAGGAGCTCCTTTGCCTTCCGGTCGCGCTCGTCCAGGCGGCGATCCCAGTGACCCGACTGAACTGGCCGGATGTCGAGGACCTCGAGTCCCGCGCCTTCAGCCAGGCGACGCAGTTGGGGGATGGCGAACCGGCGGTCGCGGACCACGAGCTCTGTCGGAAGGCGCCAATTGGTTCGCTGGAATTGCTCCTTGCGGTAGTAGACGCTGTTGTAGAGAAGGAGGAGGTCCGGATCGAACACGGTGCCCGTCTGCTCCATCGTGTTGGACGGGGGGAGGCTCTCGAGGGCGGCGATGAACTCGGAGTTGGTCGCGGGAAGGTGAGATGGCTGGAGCCGGCCCGACGTGGCGCCGTCGTTCATGACGCTTGCGACCAGGTGCGCACCGGGCTTCATTTGCGACGCGATCCCCGACATCAAACGCCGATCGTCATCGGCGTTTGCAGACGAACCGAGAACGTCATAGAGGCAGACGACTAGGTCGAACGGGCCGGCTGGAAGGCTGGAACGCGCATCGCGGACCTCAAACCGACCGGCGGGCGACTTGTGACGAGCCTGCTCGACCAGGTGCTCGGAAAGGTCGACCCCAATGGCGTCCAGTCCGAGCGTCGAGAAGGCCTCGACGTGCCGTCCGTCTCCACAGCCGACGTCGAGTACACTGTCGAAGTCGATCTCACGCGCCAGCGCGAGGATGAGCCGACGCCGATGGAACGGCGCCGGCGAGTACCGGATCATGTCGCTCCACTGCGTCCAGCCCTGGTCGTAGTCCGTCACGGCGGGCGCTCCGCGAGGCAGGTCCAGCTGTTGCCGTTCCGGTGGCGGAGCG
>CAZQET010000269.1:0-2714 GCA_964591825.1 uncultured Conexibacteraceae bacterium | reverse complement strand
GCGCTGGCCGCCGGAGAGCGTGCCGACCTCCGAGCGGACGCTGGGGATCGTCACCGAGAGCTGCTCGAGCAGCTCGTGCGAGCGCTGCTCCATCTCGATCTCGTCGAGGGCACGAAGCGGCGCAGCGAGGCCCTCGCCGATCTCCTCCTGTCCGAGGAAGAGGTTGGCGACGACGTCGAGGTTGTCGCACAGCGCCAGGTCCTGGTACACGGTCGCGATTCCCAGCTCGGTCGCCGAGGCCGGGCCACTGATCGTCACCGGCCGTCCCTCGAAGACGATTTCGCCCGAATCGACCGAATGGATCCCCGAGATCGACTTGACCAGCGTCGACTTGCCGGCCCCGTTGTCACCAACCAGGGCGAGCACCTCACCAGCCCTGACGCCGAGGTCCACCCCGTCGAGGGCCTGCACGGGACCGAAGCTCTTGCTGATCCCCTTGATCGAGAGGATCTCGCCGTTCTCGCTCATCTGTCTTGCGGCCGCCAATGGCGAAGCCGGGGCGCACCGGCTATTTGGCTCGCCCCGGCCACGGCCTGACTATTCGATGCCGGCTTCCTTGCAGGCGGCCTTGTAGGGGCCGGTGCAGATTTCCGACGTCGGCCAGAATTCGTCTTTGACGATCGTTGCGTTGACGTTTTCTTTCTTCACCGCCACCGGTTCGAAGAGGACCGAGGGCACGTCTTCGAGTTCGTTGTTTTCCTTTGCGTTGACCAGGCCCGAGGGCACTTTTTCGCCGCGGGCGAGGGCGACGGCGATTTCGGCCGCGGCGTGAGCCTCGGGTTCAATCGCCTTGTAGGCGGTCATGAACTGTTCGCCAACGAGGATGCGCTGGATCGCTTCCAGTTCGGCGTCCTGGCCGGTGGTCGGCTTCGATTCAGGTTCGATGCCGGCCCCCTTCATCGCCGCGATCGCGCCGCCCGCGGTGCCGTCGTTGGCCGCGTAGACGGCGGCGAAGCCGTTCTTGCCCAGTGCCGTGATTGCCTGTTCCATCTCGTTCTGTGCCTGGTCCGGACTCCATTCGGGGGTGTCGTATTCCTTCGCGATGGTGACACCTTCTTTTCCGAAGACCTTGTGCGCGCCACCCTTGAACTGAGCCGCGTTGGGGTCGGTGGGCGCGCCGTTGATCATCACGATCGGGCCGCTCGGGCTGCCTTCTTCCTTGAGCTTTTCCGACAGCGTTTCGGCCTGCAGTTCGCCGACGTGTTCGTTGTCGAAGGAGACGTAGTAGTCGATTGGCGCCCCGAGGATGAGGCGGTCGTAGCTGACCACCGGGATGCCTTCTTCGTTCGCCTTTTTCACCACAGAGCCGACGGCGGTCGCGTCGACCGCATCGAGGACGAGGACGTTGGCGCCCTGGGTGATCGCCGCTTCACCCTGAGACTGCTGTTCGCTCGTGCTCTGGTTGGCGTTGCTGTAGATGACTTCGCATTCTTCGCACAGTTCTTCGACCTTTTCTTCGAATTCAGGTCGATCGTGCGCTTCGTAGCGACTCGTCTTGGACTCGGGCAGGAGAAGTGCGATCTTTGGACCGCCTCCACCGCCTCCACCGCAGCCAACCGCCACGACGACGGTAGCGACGAGGACGCCAACCGCGATCCCGGATCGCATCAGAACTGATTTGGACATGAGGCTCTCCTTTCCGCCCCTGCCCATACCCGCTCGTCGCGAATACCACTCCAAAAGGTAGCGCTCGGCCAACGCGGGCTCCATGAGCTTTCGCTCACGTTTGAGCCCCGATTCCGGCGTTCAACCTCCCTGCGGATCTATGCAGCCACGGCTTCGCGCCGCTTGCGCGACGGGCGCTTTGGCTTCTCAGCCTCGACCGGCTCGACCAGCCCGGCGAGGAAGCGCCCGGTGTAGGAGCCGGGAGCCGCCGCGACCTGCTCCGGAGTGCCGGTGGCGACGACCTCACCGCCCTCCTCGCCGCCCTCGGGCCCGAGGTCGATCAGGTGGTCGGCGGTCTTGATCACGTCGAGGTTGTGCTCGATCACGACGACCGTGTTGCCGGCGTCGACGAGGCGGCCGAGCACGTCGAGCAGGCGCTGCACGTCGGCGAAGTGCAGGCCGGTCGTCGGCTCATCGAGGATGTAGAGGGTGCTGCCGGTGGCGACCTTGGAGAGCTCGGTCGCCAGCTTCACCCGCTGCGCCTCGCCGCCGGAGAGCGTCGTCGCCGCCTGGCCGAGGCGGATGTAGTCGAGGCCGACGTCGTGCAGGGTGCGCAGGCGCCGGGCGATCTTCGGCACGTTCTCGAAGAAGGAGACCGCCTCCTCGACCGACATCTCGAGCACGTCGCCGATGTTCTTGCCCTTGAAGCGGACCTCGAGCGTCTCGCGGTTGTAGCGCTTGCCGTGGCACTGCTCACAGGGGACGTAGACGTCGGGCAGGAAATGCATCTCGATCTTGATCTGGCCATCGCCGCGGCAGACCTCACAGCGCCCCCCCTTGACGTTGAAGCTGAAGCGACCCGGCTTGTAGCCGCGCGCCCGCGCCTCCTGGGTCTGGGCGAAGAGCTGGCGGATGTGGTCGAAGACGCCGGTGTAGGTGGCCGGATTGGAGCGCGGCGTGCGGCCGATCGGCGACTGGTCGATGTTGATGATCTTGTCGATCTGGGAGAGGCCGTCGACGCCGTCGTGGGCGCCGGGGCGTAGCTTCGCCTGGTGCAGGCGGTTGGCGACAGCGTGGTGCAGCGTCTCGTTGACCAGGGTCGACTTGCC
>CAZQET010000268.1:0-8033 GCA_964591825.1 uncultured Conexibacteraceae bacterium | reverse complement strand
AGGTCAACCGGGAGCGTCTCGACATCCTCCGCGCCGCCGACGCGGTCCTGCAGGAGGAGATCCGCGCCGCCGACCTCTATCGCCAGCTCTGGCAGTCCTTCTGCGTGCTGCCGGTCGTGCGCTCGGTTGGCGTCCAGGGCGACGGCCGCACCTACGCCTACCCGATCGTGATCCGCGCCGTCACCTCCGACGACGCGATGACCGCCGACTGGGCCCGACTCCCCTACGACCTGCTGGAGAGGGTCTCCAACCGGATCATCAACGAGATCCCCGAAGTCAACCGCGTCGCCCTCGACATCTCCTCCAAGCCCCCGGCCACGATCGAGTGGGAGTAGCGAACTGCATCAAATTCTCAGCCTGCTGGGCTGAGAATTTGATGCAGTTCGGCTAGGGCGATGCCGTTTTGGCTCTCCATTGGGTTGCTCGGGTTGGCCCAGGCGGCGCTGGTGGCGGTGCCACGGGCGAGGAGGCGGCCGGGGTGGGTGGAGCGGCTGGACGGGCCGTGGTGGGCGCTGGTGCCGGCGGGCTCGATCCTGGTCTTCGTTGCCGTGGTCGAACTCGATTCCAGCTCGGCGACCTGGCTCTCCTACCTGGCGCTGGTCGCGGTCCCGCCCCTCGCGGCCTTCGCGCTCGGCGCGCTGCTGCACGGCTCCCAAGCGGTCTGGGCGCTCGCCGCGATTCCGCTCTTCGCCCTGGCCTGGGCGGCGCCGGGCTCGCTCGCGGGCGAGGCTGCGGCGACGGCGCTCTCGGGTCTCGGCTGCGTGACGCTCGGCTGGCTGCTCGTCTGCGGTGTGCCGGCCCGCTGGCTTGAGCTCGGCGTCTACGCGATGGCCGTCGTCGACACCGCCTTCGTCACCGCCGACCTCCTGCAGTCCCCCAACGCCGTCCTCAACGCGGCGGCGCCGGGGGCCGGCCTCCCGGCTCTGCAGTCCGTTCACTTCGGCTCTGCGGTCATGGGCTTCGGCGACCTCTTCATCGCCGCCCTCGTCGGCTGTCTCCTCGCCGCCGACGGGACGAAATCGGCAGCTGCTTCGCCGATTGTGGCCCGTCGGCAGTGGGTTGCGGCAGGGCTCGTGGCCGCGCTGGCGCTCGTCTTCGACCTCCTGTTCTTCGCCGTGGATGAGCTGCCGGCAACGGTGCCGGTCGCGGTCGCCCTCGCCCTCACTGTGCGGCTGGTGACGGTGACGCGCCTTGAATCCTCCGACTCCGCACTCAAAACCGGCCGGGGACCCCGCATCCGACTTTGACCCCACTCAGGGGTGGTCAATGTCGGATGCGCGTCTTGCCGTGTCTCGCAAGGTCCACCGCTGCATAGTCGCGTGGTCAAACCCGGAGGAACCGGATGCTCATGAACGCTGTCATTCGACCTGTCTGCGTCCTTGCCCCACCCGCTGCGGCGTTCGCCACCCGCCCACGCGGTTTCGCAATCCCCGCTAGCTGTAGGCGTCCCACTTCTGCAGGTACGGAAGCGGGTCGATTGGGCTGCCGCCCTCATACCAGCCGGGAGCCGTCCAGATCTCGAAGTGGAGGTGACAGGCGGTGGCGTCGCCGGTGTCGCCGACGATGCCGATCGGTTGGCCGGTGCGGACCGGATCGCCGGTCTTCAGCGGCGAGGGTTCGGCCAGGTGCGCGTACATGAAATCGAGGCCGGTGTCCCTGCCGTCGATGACCAGGTAGTTGCCCGCCGCGCTCTGATACCCGGCGTACTGGACGGTGCCCCCGCGCGCGGCAATCAGCGGCGTGCCGCAGTCGGCCATCACGTCCTGGCCCTCGTGCGTGTGGCCGCTGCGGGGGGCCCCGAAGCGGCCGGCTCCCATGCTGAATTCGTGGGCGCCGAGGATCGGGAAGGCGTAGCCGTAGAAGCTGAAGCCGAGGCTGGGTGCCTCCTGGGAGGTGGTCGCCGGCCTGGCGGCCACCGGTCCCGCCTGGGAGGAGATCCGGAAGCTGTAACGGCCGTTCGGCGCTGGCCGGCCGTCGTTCTCGGTGCCGTCCCAGCGGATCGTGGTCGTGGCGTTCGGTTCGACGTCGTTGCGGAAGAAGGTGCGGACGCTGGCTCCGGAGGCGTCGACGACGTCGATGCGGAGGTCGTTCTGGCTCTGGTTGCTGCCGATCGCGAAGCTGAGGCTGGGGTAGCGGAAGCCGTAGTAGAAGGACTTGCGCGGCGTCGTCTTGGCGGAGAGCAGCTGGATCGCGCCGGAGCTGGGCGCGCTTTCGGGCGAGCCACTCGGGCTCCCCGCCGCCGGCGGGCTGCCTGCCGCGGTTGGGGCGCCGCCGGTCATCGCCGTTGCGCTGCCTGCAAGGCAGAGCCAAGCCAGTGCCGTCGCTGCCGATGTGAGCCAAAATCCCGCCAACCAAGGCCGGGGCCTGCTTGCCACGTGCCCTCTCTTTCGTTCGCCTACGGAGTTAGCTGTCGGGCTCGCGCTGAAAGAGATGCGCTACGACCTTTTCGGCCGATTCGCCCCTGGAACCTGCAACGGCTCCTGCGGTTCCTCCGCTCCCGTCCGCCGGTGCGGCCGGGATTAGGCAATTAGATGGCGCGGCAGTATATGCCTCCGGCCGGTCCCGAAAGGAATCAGATTGCGATCGGGACCGGCCGGAGGCGAATCAATCCGCCCATGGCTGCGGCCTTCGGCCTTGCCATATGCGGGAACCCTGCTTCGCCGTGGGAGCTCCTGCTCTTGCGCGCAGTTCCCTATGATCTCCCGCCCGTATGAAGACCTATGTCGCCACACCCGCCGACCGCCAGCGCGACTGGTACGTCGTCGACGCTGAGGGCCAGACCCTGGGCCGGCTGGCGACGCGCATCGCCGATGCCCTGCGCGGCAAGCGCAAGCCCGAGTACACCCCGCACGTCGACACCGGCGACTTCATCGTCGTCGTCAACGCCGAGAAGATCCACGTCACCGGCGACAAGCTCGCCCAGAAGCGCTACTGGCGCCACAGCGGCTACCCGGGCGGAATCAAGTCGCGAACGCTGGCCGAGATGCTCGAGCGGCGCCCCGAGGAGGTCATCCGCAAGGCCGTCAAGGGGATGCTGCCCCGCAACCGGCTCGCCCGGCAGCAGCTGACGAAGCTCAAGGTCTACGCGGGTCCCGACCACCCGCATGCCGCCCAACAGCCCAAACCGATGGAGATACAGACTTGATCGACGACGAGCAGCAGCCGCAGGACGAGACGACCGAGGATTCAGGCGCCGAGGCCGCGGGTCCTGTCGCGGAGGACGGCTCCTCGTCCTCGCGGGACGACGCTGCGGGCGAGGAGCCGACCTCCACGCCACCCGCGGACGCGGCGTCAGAGGCCTCGGACGAGGCGGCTGTGGCTGAGGCTGAGGCCGCCGAGGAGTCTGCAGCGAACGAGGCTCAGGACGAGGCGCCCGCTGAGGAGCCCGTGGCCGAGCAGGCTGCTGAGCAGGAGAAAGCGAAGCCCCCTGCGGAGGAGAAGGCTGAGAAGAAAGATGTGATCCCCGGGGCTGACCTGGAGCCGATTGCGGTGGAGCCGGAGGAGCGGCCGCTCAGCGCTGAGGAGCAGGCGCGGGTCGAGGCCGAAGAGGAAGAGCGGGCAAAGCGCGAGGCCGAACTGGAGGGCGAGGCGGAGGAGCCGACCCCGGCGAGCCGGGCGCCGCAGAAGATGGAGGGCGACGCCCGCTTCCTCGCCACCGGCAAGCGCAAGACCTCGATCGCCCGCGTCACCCTGGTACCCGGCAGCGGCAGGATCGAGATCAACAAGCGCGAGCTCGAGGAGTTCTTCCCGCGGCCCCTGCACCAGACGATGGCGCGCCAGCCGCTGACGATCACCGGCTATGAGAGCAGCGTCGACGTCCGCGTCCGCGTCCACGGCGGCGGCATCAGCGGCCAGGCGGGCGCGGTCCGCCACGGCATCGCCCGCGCCCTCACCGAGGTCGACCCCGAGCTGCGCGGCGAGCTCAAGCGCCGCGGCTTCCTCACCCGCGACGCGCGCGCCAAGGAGCGGCGCAAGGCCGGGCTCAAGAAGGCACGCAAGCGCCCGCAGTTCAGCAAGCGCTAGGCTCGCGCGGGTGACGACGGGGCGCAAGCTCTTCGGAACCGACGGAGTCCGGGGAGAGGTTGGGAGCTTCCTGACCGCCGAGCTGGCGACGGCGCTCGGCAGGGCTGCGACGCGCTCGATCGAGGCTGAGCGAGCCCAGGTGCTGATCGTGCGCGACACGCGCGAGTCTGGGCCGATGCTCGAGTCGGCGCTTGCGGCTGGGATCGCCGCTGCGGGGGGCGACGCCCTGCTGGGCGGTGTACTGCCGACGCCGGCCGCCGCGGTGCTGGCCAAGCGGCTCGGCCTCGACCTGGCCGCCGTCGTCTCCGCCTCGCACAACCCCTACCGCGACAACGGCATCAAGTTCTTCTCGGCTTTGGGAACCAAGCTCTCCGACGAGGCCGAGGCGCTGATCGAGGCGCTGATCGAGGCCGGCGGCGAGAGCGCCGAGCCCGGCCACGTGCGCGAGCTCAACGGCGGGCTCGAGGACTACCTGCGCGCCCTCGAGTCGGCCTTCCCGCTCGACCTCAGCGGTCGCCGCGTGATGCTCGACTGCGCCAACGGCGCCACCTTCCGCGCCGCGCCGGCGATCTTCGAGCGCCTCGGCGCCACGGTGGAGACGATCGGCGACGAGCCCGACGGGCGCAACATCAACGACGGTTGCGGGTCGACCCACCTCGGTCGCCTCGCGGGGGCGATCGTCGAGTCCGAGGCGACGATCGGCTTCGCCTTCGACGGCGACGGCGATCGGGTCCTCGCGGTCGATGGCGAGGGCCGCGCCCATGACGGCGACGAGCTGATCGCCCTGGTTGCCCGCGGCATGGCTCGGCGCGGCGAGCTCGCCGGAGGCGTCGCGGTGACGGTGATGAGCAACTACGGCTTCCACCGGGCGATGCGGGAGGCCGGCATCGAGGTGGCGGTGACCCAGGTCGGCGACCGCTACGTGCTCGACGAGCTGCGCGAGCGCGGCTGGGCGCTGGGTGGCGAGCAGTCGGGGCACATCATCGACACGCGCTTTGCCGCAACCGGCGATGGCATCGCCGCGGCCCTGGCGACGATGCGCGAGCTCGACGGCGGCGACCTGGCGGAGGCCGTGCCGATGGAGAAGCTGCCGCAGACGCTGGTCAACGTGGAGGTCGCCGAGCGCGAGGCGATCGCCGGGGCGGACGCCGTCTGGGAGGCGGTCGAGCGCGAGGAGCAGGCGCTGGAGGGGCGCGGCCGCGTCCTCTTGCGGCCGTCTGGCACCGAGCCGCTGGTGCGGGTGATGGTCGAGGCGCCCAGCCCCGAGGAGGCGAACGCGGTCTGCGAGCGCCTTGTCACGGCGGTGCGCCGAGAGCTGGCGTAGGCGGCGCGGCCTCTACTCTTCGTTCGCCTCCTATGTGCGGAATCGTCGGATACGTCGGCGGGCGCCCCTGCCTTGAACTGTTGGTCGCCGGTCTCGAGAAGCTCGAGTACCGCGGCTACGACTCGGCCGGGATCTCGGTGATCGACGACGGCTCCGTGCAGAGCGTTCGCGCGGTCGGCAACCTCGAGAACCTGCGCGCGGCGGTCGCCGAGCAGGCCGAGGACGGAGGCGGCGTCGCGGTCGCCGCCCCGGCCGCAACCACCGGCGTCGCCCACACCCGCTGGGCAACCCACGGCCGGGTCACCGAGGAGAACGCCCACCCGCACGGCGACTGCAGCGACCGCATCCACATCGTCCTCAACGGCATCGTCGAGAACCACGCCGAGCTGCGCCACGGGCTGGCCGCTGAAGGCCACCGCTTCAGCTCCGAGACCGATGCCGAGATCGTTTCCCACCTGATCGAGCGCAACTACGACGGCGACCTGCGCGAGGCGGTGCGCGTCTCCTTCGCCGAGCTGCGCGGCCATTACGCCTTCGTCGCCATGCACGCCGATGAGCCAGGCCGTCTGGTCGGCGCTCGCAAGGAGTGCCCGCTGGTCGCCGGCGTCGGCGAGAAGGAGACCTTCCTCGCCTCGGCGATCCCGGCCTTCCTCGCCGAGACCCGCGAGGCGGTGGCGATCGAGAACGACGAGATCGTCACGATCGAGGCCGAGGGCGGGGTGAGCATCACCGACACCGCCGGGAACCCGATCGAGCGTGCGCCCGAAGAGATCTCCTGGGACGAGGCGGCGGCCGAGAAGGGTGGCTATGAGACCTTCATGCTGAAGGAGATCCACGAACAGGCCGACGCCGTGGCCGAGACGATCGCCGACCGCCTTCCGGGCGAGGACGGCGTCGACCTCTCCGAAATCGACCTCTCCGACGACTACCTGCGCGGCATCCAACGCATCGTGATCGTCGCCTGTGGCACCTCCTACCACGCTGGCCTGGTCGGCCGCTACGCGATCGAGGAGTGGGCGCGGGTGCCGGTCGAGATGGACATCGCCTCCGAGTACCGCTACCGCAACCCGGTGATCGGCGAGCGCGACCTGGTAATCGGCATCACCCAATCGGGGGAGACGGCCGACACGCTGGCGGCGATGCGCCTCGCGCGCGAGAACGGGGCCCGGGTGCTCGCGGTGACCAACGTGATGGGCAGCCAGGCGACCCGCGACTCCGACACCGTCCTCTACACCCGGGCGGGTCCCGAGGTCAGCGTCGCCGCAACCAAGACCTTCGTCGCCCAGGTCGCCTCCATGTACCTGTTGGGCCTGCGTCTCGCTCAGCTGCGCGGAACGCTGCCGGCGGAGCGCCTGGCCGAGCTGGTCGCCGAGCTGAAGTCGGTCCCCTCGAAGATCGAGGCGACGATCGCCGCCTGCGAGGAGCCGGCGCGCGAGATCGCCACGGCAGAGGCCGATCACGACTTCTTCCTCTACCTCGGCCGCCACATCGGCTTGCCGGTCTGCCTCGAGGGGGCGCTGAAGCTGAAGGAGATCTCCTACATCCCGACCGACGCCTACGCCGCGGGGGAGATGAAGCACGGCCCGATCGCCCTGCTCGACGAGTCGACCCCGGTGATCTGCGTGGCGAACGGAAGCCCGGTGCTGGAGAAGATGCTCTCCAACGTCGAAGAGGTGCGGGCGCGCGGCGCCGAGACGATCGCGATCGTCACCGATGGCGACGGGCGGGTTGCGGAGATCGCCGACCGGGCCCTGGCGGTGGCGGCGACCGACTGGATCCTGCAGCCGATCGTCGCGATCCTGCCGCTGCAACTCCTCGCCTATGAGATCGCCCGTGCTCGCGGCCTCAACGTCGACCAGCCGCGCAACCTGGCGAAGACCGTGACTGTCGAGTAGCGGTCCAGCCGCTACTCTTTCTCGCCGACATGGTCAAGATTCGTTCAGGCATTCTGATTGCGGCGATCGTTGCCACCCTCGCCGTCGCCGGTTGCGGCGGTGGCAGCGACGCCTCCTCGGGCTCGGAACTGGCCAGCGTCGCGTCGCCAGGCTCAGTCGTCTTCGCCGAAGCCAACCTGAAGCCGCAGGGCGAATTGAAGTCCAACGCCGACTCGATCGCCAAGGCGCTGACCGGCGAAGCCAGCCTCGGCGACTTCGTCATCGGCAAGCTCGAAAGCTCGGCGCGCGAAGAAGGCGAGTCCTTCGACTTCGCCACCGAAGTCGAACCGTGGCTCGGCGAACACGGCGCGGCCGCTTTCGAACGGGTCGCTGGGAGCGAACTCTCCGAACCGCTGATCGCGGTGGAGACGACCGACTCCACGGCTGCTCAGGCCTTCGTCAACAAAAAGGCCGGCGAAGGCAAGCATCCTTGGAAGGACGCGTCCTACGAAGGAGTCGAATTCAAGGTCGGGGGCAGCGAAGAAAACGCGGTCGGGCTGATCGACGAAACGCTCGTCCTCGCCAACAGCGAAAAGGAATTCAAGGCCGCGGTCGACGCCTCGCAGGGAGAATCCCTCGGCGAAGAAGACCGCTTCACCGAAGCGATGGCGGCCGCCTCCGAAGGCAGCATCGCCGACGTCTACATCGACCTCGGCGGCATCTACGAACAGTCCGGAGGCAGTATCGACGCTCAGACGCGAGCCTTCCTCGAAGGAGCCGGCATCGAAGCGACCGATGCCACCGCGGTGGCC
>CAZQET010000267.1:0-10478 GCA_964591825.1 uncultured Conexibacteraceae bacterium | reverse complement strand
GGAACGAAGTTCCGGCCACCGCGGGCCCCAGACTCGTCGGTTGACCTGCAAGTCGACTGACGAAAGGAAGCACCACGATGGCCGAGAGCCAAAGCATGACGAGCGCCGGGGTCGTAGCCAAGGCGCTGATCGAGGAGCACGCCGACTTCCTGCGCGAGTCGGTGGCGATGATCGTCGCCGAGATCATGGAGGCAGAGATCGCCCGCCAGATCGGTGCGGGCAAAGGAGAGGTGAGCGGGGCGCGCTTGACGCACCGCAACGGCTACCGGCCCAGGCCCTGGGCGACTCGGGTCGGGGAGATCGAGCTGGCGGTGCCCAGAAAACGCTCGGGGGAGAGCTACTTCCCGAGCTTCCTGGAGCCCCGCAAGAGAAGCGAGAAGGCGCTGCTCGGCGTCGTCATGGAGGCCTACGTGAACGGCGTCTCGACCAGGAAGGTCGACCGCCTGGTCTCAGAGCTCGGGATCCACATGTCCAAGGACCAGGTCTCGCGCATCTGTGGCGAGCTCGACGGTCAGGTCGAGGCCTTCCGTAGCCGGCCCTTGGAGGGGGCCTACCCCTACCTCTGGCTCGACGCCAAGCACCTCAAGGTCAGAGACCGCGGCCACGTCCACTCCAAGGCGCTGATGGTGGCCTTCGCGGTGCACTCCTCTGGACGCCGCGAGGTGATCGGCATCGAGATCGCCGAGTCTGAGACAGAGGCCGGCTGGGCGGCCTTCCTGCGGGAGCTGGTGGCCCGTGGCCTAGAGGGGGTGAGGATCGCGGTCTCCGATGACCATCTGGGCCTGAAGGCCGCGATCGCCAAGGTGCTCGGCTGCCCCTGGCAGCGCTGCACCGTGCACTTCGTCCGCAACATGCACGGCCACTGCAAGAAGGGTCAGCGCAACATGGTCGCTGCCGCCCTGCGCGAGGTCTTCAACGCCGAGGACCTGGCCGACGCCAGAGAGCGCTCGGCGTCGGTCATCGAGAGGCTTACCCCGACGGTGCCCAAGGTCGCCGAGCTCTTGGCGGCGGCCGAGGAGGACCTCCTCGCCTTCTACCGCTTCCCGCAGGCGCACTGGCCCAAGCTGCGCTCCACCAACAACATCGAGCGCGTCAACAAGGAGATCGCCCGTCGCTCAGACGTCGTCGGCATCTTTCCCAACGACGCCTCAGCGATCCGCCTGGTCGGGGCGCTCTTGATCGAGCAAAACGACGAGTGGCTGCTTACTCGTGGCTATCTCTCCCAGGAGTCGATCGGCCTGGTCCTCGAGGACCAGGCCGAGGCGAGCAGAAAGGAGGTGGCAGCCCTGGAGCGCTGAGAGAAGTGCCGGCGAGTCCCGTTACACCACAACTCGCGACTTGACTAACGATTCTCTGAGCCAGTTCGGACGCCATGCCCGTCTTAGGTACGAGTCGGCGAGGTCGACCCATGTCGATGCGACCCGCATCGTCGTTGCGCTGATCTCAGGGCCAGTCAGAACCAAAAAAAGTGCGGATAGAGCGTGCTCCGCCCGAGGAAGCGCTCTATCCCCTGCAGGCGCGACCCATCGCCGGGTAGGGACAGAGGTAGGGACAGGTACGACATGATCCTGCCCGTAAATAAGTCACAAATTTGGCTCTACAAGCGGATTTGAGAACGCCCCGAGCTGGATTCGAACCAGCGGCCTACTCCTTAGGAGGGAGTCGCTCTATCCAGCTGAGCTATCGGGGCTGGAAGGCAGATCGTAGAGCCATTGGCCGGTTGCATCGAGGTCTTGAAATGGCTAGTTCGTGAGGAGCAGCTTCACGAGGGCGTCGAGGTCGTCAGAGTGCTCCACGATCGGCTTGAGGTTCGATCGCCCAAGGACGAGGCTCCAGCCCTCCTTCCCTTCGCGTGATCCAGACCCGAGGTCGACCTGGCGGCGGACGACGAGCGCCATACGCGGCGTCTCCAGCGCGATGAGCTTTCCGCGGACCTTCTCGTCGAGGAGGTGTCGACCCGTCGTGTCGACGGCCCAGCAGACGCCCCTCTTCCAGATGAGGAAGTCGGGGTAGAACGTGGACGAGTCGCCCACCTTCTTCGGTAGAGGGATGCCGTAGCCCTGGCTCTCTGTGGTCGGGTTGCGCACCCAGACGACGCCCTTCACGCGATCCAAGGAGCGGGCGAACTCCAGCTCGTCGTTATTGAAGTTCGCCTTCGAGTAGCTGGCGTGGGCGGCGCGATCGAAGTCGATCATCTCCACGCCGCGCGGCCGGTACTCATCGATTTTCCAGATCGCCTTATCCGGATCCGGATCATCCTGATATCCGACCCGGTCCTCGAAGTAGTCGACGATGCTGGCAGCGAGGGTCGTCAGCTCCTCCTGCGCCTGCGAGCCGTGGCAACTGAACTGCTCGAAGGCCGGCCCGCGGAAGCGATCCGGGTGGATCGCGTTCACGCACGCACGGTTGCGCTGTTGGATGCGCCGCCGCAGGAAGGCACCGTTCTGGGTGCGCGCGCTGCGGAGGACGTCGATGACCTCATACAGCTCGCTGCCCTCCTCCAACGAGACGGTCGCCTTCCGTCCTGTGCCGGGGGCCTCCAGCGCTGCTTCGGGCCACGGCCGTTCGGCAGTTGTCTTGAGGTCGCGCTCGACCTTTTTCATGCTCGGAGCGAGCAGCGCTCGGCGCGGCAGGCTGTACCTCTTGGCGTTGGGCTTGACCGGAATGGGCTCGAGCGGCTCCTTCCGCGTCTTGACCCGGACGGCTGAGAAGGCCGCCTCGTCATCGGGCGCGTAGAGGCGCAGCTCGGCTCGCAGTTCTCTGACGACCGCGTCGTACTCAGAGGCCGGGGTCTGGAGGATAAGCGTCGCGGTGTTGAGCTCTTCGGCCTCGAAGCGCCTGGCGTCTGGCTGCCGGAGAACGCGTCCGACGATCTGCCTGATACGGACGAACGATCTCGTGACGCCGTCGAAGTAGCAGACGTACGCCTCCGGGTCATCCCACCCCTCCTGCAATGACTGGTTGAAGATGATGTGCCGGTAGCGCGGCTCCAACTGGCTGAGGCTGGTTACGCGCTCGGCCTCCTGCGGGAGGACCTTGGTGTCCGTGAAGACGGCGATCTCGTCGGCGGGGACGCCGCGCTGGCGAAGGTGGTTCCAGATCGCAACTGGGCGCGCTTCATCCTTTGAGCCCCGTGGGGGGTTGCTGCGCTCGACGACGTAGATGGCGCGCGGCGTGACCGATGCCCTCTCCCTGTCCACGGCCCTCTCGACGCGCTCCAGGGCGGCGAGTGCTCCGTCGAGGCTCTCCTCGGCGCCGGAGCGGTAGTCGATCAGCTCAATGGTGGTCTTGAGGAGGTTCGCGTCGACCACATCCCGCGTGTGGATGGGCACCCGCGCGCGGCAGAGCAGATCCCTGGTCTCGTCGTCCTCGTTGAGGGCGTCCGCCCACTTCACGAAGAGGTCGTTGACGAGGGGCGTCGCCGACGCCATGAGGAATCCCTTGGGCCGGAGCGCGGCGAGCTGGTCGAGCTGGACCGCGCTCTGATTGTGGCTCTCGTCGGAGACGACCCAGAGCGGACGCTGGAGCTTGTCGCGAAGCTGCTCCCACGGCGAGCCTTCGCCGGCCCAGTCCGGCTGCTCGCGGCGGAGTCGGAGTCGAGCGTCTGAGGACCCATTGCCGTCGGCGTCCGCCTCGTTCCACGAGGCGACCGTCAGCACCCAGATGGTGAGGCCCGTCCTGCTGTCGATCAGCTCGCGCCAGATCGCCTGGCTGGGGATGTCGCGGAGGATCTGGACGCCGTTGGGGAGGAGCGGGTGGTATCGGCCGTTCAGGTTGGCAAAGGTCTGCTCGACGACCGCGCTGGAGCGTGTCGTCCACAAGATCACGGCGTCGCCGAGACCGCCGACCGCCTGAGCAAGCATCGGCGTCTTACCCGAGCCGGTAACGGCCTTGAGCTGACCCAGGAACGGAATCTGGACGGGTCCGTACTTCGGGGGGCCGTTCTTCAAGGAGTAGGACAACCACGCCATGGCGGCGTCCCGCATCGACTGGGACGCTTCCTCCTGGAAGGGGAATAGACGGAAGCTATCCCTGGCCATTGAGTGAGGTCATGGCCGCCGCCTCGAGTGCTTCGACTGCATCGGGGTCCCCCTCGGCAAGCGCGCGGTCGTCGTCATCGATCTGCAACGCCGCGAGGATCTCGTCCGGGATCTGGCAGAAGCGGAATGAGTCCGTCTCCCCGACGTCGGTGGTTGCGCCGTAGGCACGGATCGGCTTCCGCAGGCCGCGCTCCTTCACCTCGTCGAACATGGCGACCAGCACGTCTCGTGTGATCGTGCTCTTGGTCCGGCCGCTCCAGCACAGACAGATCGCCTCCTGGCGGCTGTTGTATCCGACCACGTACTTCCCGGACACGCGCGAGATGCCGCGGCCCCGGCCGGTCGCATCGGTCTGGACGATGAGGTTGGCGATGGCCTCGCGCTCCAGGTCGAGAATGGCGTCGCGGTTGAGTCGCCGTCCCTTCGCCTCGAAGACGAAGCCGCCCGGGAGATCTTCGGCCTCGATCGCGCCCTTCAGTCGTGGCGCCAGCAGCGTGCGGCAGTACCGATCCTCGCGCGTGCCCTCCTCGATCAGGATGAACCGCCGCTGACCGCCATCCGCTGCATTGAGCCGCATGACGGCGTGGCCTGTGGTTCCCGACCCGGCGAAGGGGTCGAGCACGAGTGCGTCCGGTCCACTTGCAAAGCCAATCAGCAGCTCCATGAGGCTGGTCGGCTTGGGATTGGGGAAGCTCGGCGCATCCTCGGGAAGGATGCGCTTGAGGTCGGCAGCGCCACCTCGGGAGCCGATCTCGACGATGCCGCGAAGCGGCGGCTTGAGCTCGGCGAGGTGCTTCTTGAGCTGGACGAGTCGGCGGTGGTCGTCGGGATAGATGATCCGGTCCTCGTCTTGGAGGCGACGCATGGTCTCCTCTGGGAATCGGTACCCACGACCGGGCCGCTTGTGGACCTTCCCGGTCCTCGGATTCTTGACGTCGTAGATGTATCCATCGGGCTGCGGGTTCTCCGTCGTACGGTTTGCCGCGTAGGGCCCGCGCTCGTCGACGAAGCGATAGCGAGCGAGATCCCCGAGGTCGACCAGCTCGGAGTCTTCGTCGGAGGTCGCCGCCTTGACAGCGGCGACCTGCTCGTCGATGGCTTCCTGGTAGGCAGCTTGGAGCCGGTCGATGTTCTTGCGGTGCTTCTTCTTGAGCCGCTCGTACGTCGAGAGAAGCCAATGCTGCTGAGGGCTGTCGCCGAACCAGACGCGCGGCACCTGCTCCTCCCGCTTCGCGTAGCAGAGCACGTACTCGTGTCCAACGGCGATGCGAGTCGGGTTGTTGTCGGCCGCCTGCTTCCAGACGATGACGCCAAGCCGGTTCCGCTCGCCGAAGATCTCGTCCATGAGCATCCCGAGGCGAAACAGCTCGACGTCGTTGATGGAGACGAAGCAGATGCCGTGGTCTGCGAGCAGTTGCCACACGAGCCAGAGGCGCGGACCCATGTAGTTGAGCCACTTGGTGTGCCGGCCGCCGTCCTCGTTGCTGACGTAGACCATGTCGTCGGCGTCGGCGTTCGGGTCATGGAAGCGCGCGTCTGAGTAGGGGAAGTCTTTCTTGCCCGTGTTGTACGGCGGGTCGAGGTATGCGACGTCGATCCGTCCCTGGTATTGGGAGCGGAGGGACACCATGATCTGGAGGTTGTCGCCCTCGATAACGCGGTTGCCCTCGGCGTCGCCGAGCGAAAGCTCGGGAACGGGTTCGAGGACACGCGGCGCGGGCATCCGCGTTCGGTATCCCTTTCGCCCCTCCCAATGGAGGTACATGCCGGCGCCACCCGGCCGTCCCGGCGCGCGGGTGACAGGGTCGAGACCGGCCCGACCATCGCCCGCATCTGACTTTTTAACCCGCGACTTGGCGATGGGCCGATTCTTGCGAATCGTGCGGTTGGACGCGAGGCCGTTGCCGACCGCCGACAAACGCCCTGGACTTCGGCGGATGTGGCCGTCGGGCCCTGGGCTTCGCTTTCTAAGCGCCTAGGCGTAGAGGCTCTCGGAGGCAAGCTCCTGCGCCCGCTTGCTCCAGAGCTTGACCTGCATGTAGATCTCGTCGCCGTAGCCCTCGAGGGCGTCGAGGGCGAGCAGGGTGAAGCGGCCGTCGGAGATCAGCTCCTGGTCGACCGTGTCGCGGTCCAGCTCTGCCGTGGCGGCGACGGCCCCCTGGACGAGGGGACGGCCCCAGACGAGGGTGACCGCTCCAGCCCGGCCGTTCTCCCCGCGCCAGCGGCCTATGACCTCATCGTTGAGGTCGATCTTCCAGCCCGAGTTGTCCTCGGCGAGGACGTCGGTGAAGTCAGCGGCGGCGCGGAGTTCGGTGGGCTCTCCCTCCTCGGGCAGGATGTAGGAGACGTGGCCGAAGAGCTCGAGCGTCCCGTCCGGGCCCTTCGCCCGCGCCGTGCAGGGCACCCAGACCCGACCGCCCCAGGCGCGCTCGGGGTACCACTCGAGCTCGGCGGGAGGCTCGACTTCGCCGGGGAGATCCTCGATCCGCTCGCACGCCTCGCGGAACGCCTCGCCGAGTCGCTCGGCGAAGCGCCCATGCGGAATCCCCTCCTGCGTCGAGTCGGCGATGAAGCGGGGGATTGGGCGAGGGTCGGGGGGCACAAAGGCACCCTATTCCGCAGGTGCAACGCTTTGTCCCCCGGACAGGGGGAGAAGACGTTTCACCCCGAGAGGGTCTCGCGAAGGTCGGCGGCGGCGCGCTCGGGCGGGTAGACGTTGATGTCGACGCCGGTGGAGAGCTCGAAGCCGGCCTTGACGCTGAGCCGCGGGGCGATATCGACGTGCCAGTGGAAGTGCTCGGCGCCGCGGGGGGCGGTGCGGACCCAGAGGTTGAGCTCGGGCGAGCCGTCGAAGCGCTCGGCGAGCAGGCGCAGGGCGGTGTGGAGCATCGCCGCCCCCGCCGTGTCGTCGGCGAAGCTCGCCGTCGTCCGACGCGGGATCAGCCGCAGCTCGAAGGGGGAGCGCGAGGCCCAGGGGCAGATCAGCGCCGCCTCGTCGTCGATCGCGACCAGGCGCTCGCGGCGGCGCACCTCCTCGACCAGGACGTCGCTGAGCAGGCTGCCACCCGCCGTCCGTTCGGCGTAGGCGCCGACCCGCTCGCGCTCGCGCGCGACAGCGGCGGGGACGAAGTCGAGCGCGTAGAGCTGCGCGTGGCTGTGCTCGAGCGAGGCGCCGGCTCCACCGCCCTCGTTGACGATCAGCTGCACGTAGGAGGCGCCGGCGTGGGCGCGCATCCGCTGGCGCCAGGTCGCCACGGCAGCCGCCAACTGCTCCTCGCTCAGCTCGCAGAGCGCGGTCACGTGCTCGGGCCCGGAGATCAGCACCTCGTGGGCGCCGCTCGCCGGCCGCGAGACGAAGAGGTTGGGCTCGCCCGAGCGGCGCGACTCCAGCAGGGGATCGCCGGCGGCGGCGAAGCTGCCCGCGTCACCCTTGGTCGGCGCGGTCGGGTCGCCGCCTGCGATCGCGGGCTCCTCGCCCCCGCCCAGCGCGGGATAGAGGTTGGGCACGACCCGCGTCGTCCAGCCGGGCGTATCCGGGTCGCCGCCGCCGGGCCGCGTCGCGTAGACCTCTGGCGGCGTCCGCTCCTCGCGGCCCTCGCAGAAAGGGCAGTTCTCCGCCCCCTTCGGCTCGCTCGCCTTGGTGCGGAAGCCCTCGGGCCGGTCGGCGCGACCAGGCGCAAGGATCGCCGGCAGCCCGGTGAGCTGGTCGATGCGAAGTTCGGGGGAGCTCAGGTGCGGGAGGGTGGCAGGTCGGGGCCGGCCGCGCCCTCCGCCCCAGGCTCGGGCGGCGGCGGTGGCTTGGGCCGCTCGTCGCGGGGCTTGACCGGGCCGACGAAGGGCTCCAAGACATCCATCGGCAGCGGGAAGACCACCGTCGTGTTCTGATTGCTGCCGATTTCGAGCAGCGTCTGCAGGTAGCGCAGCTGTAGCGAGGCGGGGTTGGTGCTGATGATGTCGGCGGCGTCGGTGAGCTTCTGAGCCGCCTGGTACTCGCCCTCGGAGTTGATGATCTTCGCCCGCCGCTCGCGCTCGGCCTCGGCCTGGCGCGCGATCGCCCGCTGCATCTGCTCGGGGATCTCGACGTCCTTGATCTCGACCGCGGTCACCTTCACGCCCCAGGGCTCGGTCGACTCGTCGATGATCTTCTGCAGCTCCTCGTTGAGCCGCTCGCGCTCCGACAGCAGCTGGTCGAACTCGGCCTTGCCGAGCACCGAGCGCAGCGCCGTCTGCGCGATCTGCGAGGTGGCGAGCAGGAAGTTCTCGACCTCGACCACCGCCTGGCGGGCGTCGATCACGCGGAAGTAGGCGACGGCGTTGACCCCCGCCGGGACGTTGTCGCGGGTGATCACCTCCTGCGGCGGGATGTTGAGCGTCACCGTGCGCAGGTCGACCTTGACCATGCGGTCGACCAGCGGGATCAGGAGGATCAGGCCGGGCCCCTTCTGGGCGATCAGCCGCCCGAGCCGGAAGATCACGCCGCGCTCGTACTCGCGCAGCACTCGCACCGAAGCGCCGAGCGCGATCACGACGAAGAAGGCGATGATGATCAGGACTCCCAGTACCGCTGCCATCAGCTCGCTCCTTCCTCGGTCTTGCCGGCGGGTGTCGGCGCCGGGCTGACGATCAGGGTCAGGCCCTCCACCGCGTCGATGCGGACTCTATCCCCAAGCCGCACCGGCTCTGAGCCGGTCGCGAGCCTGGCTCCCCAGACCGCGCCGCGTGCCCAGACCTGGCCGTCGGGGTCGAGCGTGCCGCGTGCCTCGGCGATCGAGCCGACCAGCTCCTCGGTGCCGGTCTGCACGGGTTGGTCGCGGTGGGCCTCGACCACCTTGCGGGTGACGAAGTAGAAGGCGACCAGCGAGAGCGCGCCGAGCGCGATCAGCGCCGGCCCGACGTAGTCAGCCGCGCCGCTGTTCGACTCCAGCGCCAGCACGCCGCCGACGACCAGGCCCAGGGCGCCCAGCGCCGCCAGCACGCCGCCGGTCGAGAGCAGCAGCTCGCCGGCCAGCAGGGCGATCCCGATCAGGGCGACGACTGCGGCAGCTTCCATGCTCCGATTATCCGCCTTCGCATTCTTCGCGCAGGGCGAAGCGCTGGACGTCCGCCGCCAGTTCGGCGGGCTCGCTGTAGGGGCCCTGCTTGAGGAAGCAGAGCTCGCCGCGACTGTCGTAGAAGGCGGTGTCGGGCTTGCCGCGGCCGGCTCCGATCGCGTCGGTTATCTCCCCGTCTCCATCGCTGTAGCTCGGGTAGGGCACCGGCGCTTCTTCGAGGAATTCCCTGGCCAGGCTGTCGGAGTCTTCGCTGTTGATGCCGAGAAAGCCAACCCGCTTGCCGTAACGGGCCGAGAGCTTCTGCAGGGTTGGGAACTCGAAGCGGCAGGGCCCGCACCACGAGGCCCAGACGTTGACCACCGCGGGGTAGCCCCTCAGCGCGGCGAGGCGCTTTTCGTAGGCTTCCGTGCCGCCCGGCAGCAGCGCGTCGGCCTGCCTGTACAGGGAGGCGAGCGGGGCGGGGGCGCCGGCCAGCGCCCTGGCGTAGTCAGGGTGCGCCCCTCCGAGGTCGCCACCACTCGAGCCGCAGCCGGCGATGGCAAGCGCCGCCGCGGCGAACAGCGCGAACATCGGTCCGAGCGCCAGCTGTCCTCGCTTTCCCTTCAATTCCTTGATTACAATACGTAGGTCCGGTTCGCTGCCTTGCGAGCCGCTTCGATTGAGACGTCGGGGGGAAGTCAAAGGCTGACGCCCGACTCCTCGTCCCCAAGTGCCCCCGCCAAGGTTCGCTTTGCTGGCGGGGACGTAACCCGAAAGCCTTCATGGCCAAGACCAGCGAAGTTGCCGCGCCGGCGGCAGTTCCATCCAGCGCCGATATCGATCGGGCAGCCGAGTTCGCCCGGGAGCCCTTCCTGCTCGACGGGGAGGGTCCGGAGGCGCTTGCGCCAGGCACGGCACGCCGCCGGGCGCTCGACGCAGCCCTGGCCGAGCTCGACGAAGGGGCCGAGAACCCCTCGATCCAGTGGCGCCGCGACTTCTCGCTGCTGCTCGGTCTCGAGCGGCTGCTCGCCGAGGAGCCGCCGAAGCTGCGCGACGGCGCCGAGCTCAACCCGCACCAGGTCGACGCGCTCTCCGGCACGCTGACCGAGCTGATGTCCGAGCAGCAGGTCGCCGCCTCCGACGCGGCGGCGAACGGCGACGGCGGCGCCCCGGCCGAGAAGGAGGCGCCGACGGTGAGGGTCGAGGAGAAGGCCGTCGCCGCCAGCAACGGCGAGGCCGAGCTCGACGAGGAGGAGGCCGAGGAGGAGCTCGCTCCCGACGAGGAGCCCCAGGATTGGGAAGAGCAGCCCACCGAGGGCGAGGAGGAGACGATCGAGGACGCTCCCGATGACCCCGGCGCCGCCCGCCGCTTCTGGTTCGAGCACGCGACCGGCGCCGGCAAGACGGT
>CAZQET010000266.1:0-2153 GCA_964591825.1 uncultured Conexibacteraceae bacterium | reverse complement strand
GATTGGCACGACTGACTGGGTGGTCCAGTGCCACTCGGGTTTCCATTGCCCGCAAGGGCCACCGGGACAAGTGCCCCGAGGGCGAGCGCGGCGACGATGGTGGTGATGAGCAACCGTCTCATGACGCTCCTTTCCTGGCTGCTTTCAGGGTGCTACGAGGAGCCCGACGGCAGGGTTCGGCGACAACCTAAAAGGCTCTAAAACAAAGCTAAGCGCCAGGGGCACTTGTGGCCTGCACCTCTATGTCGCGGCGAACCTTGGCGACCGTGAGCGTCGAGGTTCGGCAAGCGCGAGCGATCGAGTTGTTCGGGGCCTGCGGCAGCCGTCGCAGCTCGAACTCGATCAGCGCGGTCCGACGAATCCGGGTCCGATCCTCCTGCGAGCGGTCTTCCGCGGCGGCCTCGAGGGCCGCGTCGACCGCGTTCGCCCTGCTGCAGGCGAGACAGAAGATCCCATTCTCAGACTCGGTCCAGGACGCAGGTCGGGGACAGAGATCGCCGTCGATCTGTCCGAAGGACACCGCGCAACGGTCGCAGGTCCATCGCTTGGCGGATCGTGACGTCACCGCGATCAAGCCGGGACACGGGGGCGGCGCCGACGGCGTCGACGAGGGTTGGCAGCATGGTCATGCTGGCCGCCGGTGTGCTTGGCAGCCATAGCCGTGCTCGCGGCACTTCTCATGGGGCGCCCAGAATGGGATGCCCCGAACTCGATCCCCAGCCCAGAGGCGATCTTGCGCATCTCGTCAACCTGGTCGGCGAGGACGAAGCTGATGCCGGTGCCGGTGCGCCCGGCCCGGCCGGTCCTGCCGATCCGGTGGACGTAGGTGGCCCGGTCCTCGGGAGCGTCGAAGTTGATCACCCGAACGATGTCGGGGACATCGATCCCCCGCGCCGCGACGTCGGTGGCGACCAAGGTCATGACCTCGCCGCGCTCGAAGCGCGCCAAGGCGGCCTCACGCTGGCGCTGACTCTTGTCGCCGTGCATTGCCACGGCGACGACATCGCGGCCCCGCAGTCGCTTGACCAACCTGTCGGCGCCTCGCTTAGTGCGGACGAAGACGAGCGAGCGACCCTGCTCCTCCGTGCAGAGCTGCTCGATTAGGTGGCCCAGCTTGGCGCTCTGGGACGCAACTGACAGAAAGCAGTGCTCGATGTCGGCGGCCGCGCGCCTGGGCTCCGCGTGGGTATGGGAGCGGGGGTCGTCGGTGTAGTCGCGGGCCGCTTTGCCGGCTGCGCCCTCGAGCGTCGCCGAGAAGAACAGGGTCTGGCGCTCGCGGGGAACCTTGGCGACGATCCGGTCCACCGCGGGCCGGAAGCCCATGTCGAGCATACGGTCTGCCTCGTCGAGGACCAGGAAGCGGACCCGCTTGAGCTCAACGCTGCCACGGGAGATCAGGTCCTCAAGCCGGCCGGGGGTGGCGACGAGGACGTCGGCTCGCCGCGCTGCAGAGATCTGAGGCCCGAAGCCGACCCCGCCGTAGACGGCGGCGACCCGCAGGTGTCGCGCCTTCGCCAGATCGTCCAGCTCCTCGACGATCTGAGAGGCGAGCTCGCGGGTCGGCGCCAGGACCAGCGCCTGCGGGGCCGTCGCATCCGGATCGAGGAGGTCGACGAGCGGCACGCCGAAGGCGAGCGTCTTTCCGGATCCGGTCGGCGACTGGACGAGGAGGTCGTGTCCGGCAAGCGCATCGCCGATGACCATCTTCTGAATAGGGAACGGCTCGGTGATCGAGCGCGCGCGCAGCGCGTCCGCCACCGACCTGGAGATGCCGAGGTCGGCAAACGTATTTATTTGTGTGCTCCTTGAAATTGGCTTCTTCGGGGAGATCCTGGAACCCCAAAGCACCTAGGCACGTGGAGGAAACGGAACCTCTCGGGCGGCGGATTGGCCGAACCCGACCCGCTCACAGTAGCAACTCAGCCCGTTTCGCCTGCTCAGAGGAGAGATATGAGCGCAAGCAGCAAAGATTGAGGCCGAGCAGCGGCTCAGCCGACGGCCTTGGAGGCGAGCCGCTCCGGGGAGATCCGCACCACGTCCCAGGCCAGGCCAAGCCGCTCCATCAGGCCGATCAGCACCGCCGACGGATCGAGCTCGCCGCGTCCCAGCCCGTGCCGAGCCGAGGTCGGAAATGCATGGTGGTTGTTGTGCCA
>CAZQET010000265.1:0-2218 GCA_964591825.1 uncultured Conexibacteraceae bacterium | reverse complement strand
AGCGGATTTTGTCGAGGAGGTTTCTGTTGAAGAGTATTCAAAGGAATCGGCCGCGGGTCCTGGGGTGGGGGCGTATTCCTCGTCGTCGCGGGACGACGCTGCGGGCGTGTAATCCTCCCCCACGCCACCCGCGGAAGATTTGTCTGAAGCACCTCAGGGAGAAGCCCCGGCGGACGAATCCGAGCCGGTCGGCGGCGAAGCTGAGGAGGCTCAGGACGGGGGCGATCCGGAGGAGCCCGAGGCCGAAGGCGAAGCTGAGCAGGGTGAGGAAGCTGTGGCCGAGGAGGCAGAGCAGGCGTAGTGGCTAAGAAGCGGATTCACGAGATCGCGAAAGCGAAAGGGGTCGGGAGCAAGGAGCTGCTCGCCGCGTTGAAGAAGGCCGGGGTCGACGTGAAAACCGCTTCCTCGAGCGTGGACGAGGCGGTGGCGCTGAAGGCGCTGGATGGGGACGGCGCCGCGCCGGCCGCCGAATCGAAGCCGACGCCGACTCCGCAAGCCGAGGCGCCTTCGTCGAAAGCGGCGGCGCCCGCCAAGCCGGCCGAGGCGCCGAAACCCGCCGCGCAATCGCAAGCGCCCAAGCCGGCCGCCAAACCGGCGCGCAAGCCGGTACAGGCCTCGAAGGGCCCGGTGCGCCCGTCGGAGAAGGCCCAGGGCGGGGGCTCCGGAGGAGGCGCAGCCTCGAAAAAGCGGCGTGTCGTGATCGACTCGCAGGCCGCTCGTCGTGACCAGATGGGAGCCCCACCCCCGCAGCGCCCGCCCCGCCGTCGCGGTGGCCGGCGCCGCAGGCCGATGCTCGAGGAGCCGCCGCCCAAAGTCGAGGAGGCGGTGGAGCCGGAGGCGACCAAGGTCCCGGCCGGAGCCACCGTGCGCGAGGTCGCCGAGCTGCTCGGGCTTGGCAGCGCCGAGGTGATCAAGAAGCTGATGACGATGGGAGAGATGGCGACCCTCACGCAGACCCTCACCGATGAGTCGATCAAGGCGATCGCCGACGAGTACGACCGCAAGATCGAGGTCGTCAGCACCGCCGACGAGGAGCCCGAGGCTCCCCGGTTCGAGGACTCCGAGGAGGAGCTGGCCGAGCGCCCGCCCGTGGTCACGATCATGGGCCACGTCGACCACGGCAAGACCTCGCTGCTCGACGCGATCCGCGAGACCGAGGTCGCCGCCGGCGAGGCCGGCGGCATCACCCAGCACATCGGCGCCTACCAGGTGCACCACGCAGAGAAGACGATCACCTTCCTCGATACGCCCGGCCACGCCGCCTTCACCGCGATGCGCGCCCGCGGTGCCAAGGTGACCGATGTCGCCGTGATCGTCGTCGCCGCCGATGACGGCGTCATGCCGCAGACCAAAGAGGCGATCGACCACGCGCGCGCCGCCGACGTGCCGATCCTGATCGCGGTCAACAAGATCGACAAGGAGGGCGCCCAGCCCGACCGCGTCCGCAACGAGCTTGCCGCCGACGGCCTCACCCCCGAGGACTGGGGTGGCGAGACGGTCTACTGCGACGTCTCGGCCAAGACCCACGAGGGCCTCGACAACCTGCTCGACATGATCCTGCTGGTCACTGAGCTGGAGGAGCTCGGCGCCAACCCTGACGCGCCCGCCTCGGGCACGGTGGTCGAGTCGCAGCTCGACCCGGGCCGCGGCCCGGTGGTCACGATTCTGGTCCAGCGGGGCACGCTGCGCGTCGGCGACTCGCTCGTCGCCGGACCGCAGTGGGGGCGCGTGCGGGCGATGGCCGACTTCACCGGCAAGCGGGTCGAGGAGGCCGTCCCTGGGATGCCGGTCGAGGTGCTCGGCTTCGACGGCGTCTGCGACGCGGGCGAGTTCGTGCGCGCGGTCGAGAACGACCGCCGCGCCCGCCAGGAGGCCCAGGAGCGCGCCAACCGCCTGAAGACCGAGGCGCTTGCTCGCCGCCAGGCGCGCAAGGTCAGCCTCGAGGAGGTCTTCGCGCGCGCTCAGGAGGGTGAGATCAAGGAGCTCAACATCGTGCTCAAGGCGGACGTCGCCGGTTCGTTGGAAGCGCTCCAGGACGAGATCGCCAAGGTGCCCCAGGAGCAGGTCTCGATCAACATCATCCACTCGCAGACCGGGGGGATCAACGAGTCCGACGTAATGTTGGCCTCCGCCTCGAACGCGATCATCATCGGCTTCAACGTGCGGCCCCTGGCCGACGCGCGCCGGGCCTCCGAGCGCGAGGGCGTCGACGTCCGCA
>CAZQET010000264.1:0-9175 GCA_964591825.1 uncultured Conexibacteraceae bacterium | reverse complement strand
GCCTTCGGCGTGGAGCTGATCGACGAGGTCTACGCCAAGCTCACCGACGAGGCGGACACCAGGGGCGGTCACCGCCGGGTAGAGCCGCCGATCGCCCCGCCCCGCCGGGCCTCCTCGCGCGCCGTGCCCCGGCGGCGGATCCTGCCGCAGGCGCGGATCCTCATCCAGCGCTACGCCCTGCTCTTCACCCGCGACCGGCGCAACGCCAAGATCCTCGCCGTCCAGGTGGCGGTGCTGGCGCTCGGCGCCGCCTTCCTCTTCCAGTCGGACGTCTTCTCATATGACGACGCGGGCCATGCGCTGCACGCGGCGCAGAGCGCCCAGCTGCTCTTCCTGATGGTCACGGTGTCGATCTGGTTCGGCGCGATCTCCTCGGTGCGCCAGGTCGTCGCCGAGCGCAGCGTGCTCACCCGCGAGCTCGCGGCGGGCGTGCGCACCGAGGCCTACCTGCTCTCGAAGGGCATCGTCATCGGGGCGGTCGCCGCAATCCAGACCGCGCTCTTCGTCTGGATCGTCTTCGCCCTGCGCCCACTCGGAGAAGCGCCGCACAATGCCGAGCTCCACGTGCTGACGATCTGCATCCTGATCGCCTGGGTGGGGATGGGCTTCGGCCTGACGCTCTCCGCCTTCGCCCGCAGCGAGGACCAGGCGGCGAGCTTCCTGCCGCTGATCCTCCTGCCCCAGCTGCTCTTCGCCGGCGCGATCGTCACCACCAAGGACCTCGGCAAGCCGATCCAGTTGCTCTCGCACCTGATCGCGGCCCAGTGGGGGTTCGCGGGGGTCGGCAACGCGATCGACATGAACGCGAGGATCGCGGCGGACCCGTCGTTCGCCGCCGCCAACCACTACAGCTCGAATTTCTTCGCACACGGTGAGGCCCAGGTGGCGTTGGCGCTGCTCTTGATGATCGCCGCCTGCGCCGCGGTGCTGCAGGCGCGGTTGCGCCCGTCCTTCGAGGACACCTGGTGGCAGCAGGCGCGTCAATGGTGGGAGCGCCGGCAGGGCGGTCCCGCTCAGCGAGCGCCGGGGCTGGCCGGCTAGCTGGAGGACAACACCGTGCTCTTCGGTATCGGTAAGCGACGCACGCAAGAGCTGCGGTGCTTTGGCCGTTGGTGTGAGGCCGCGGTGTCCAGTCCAACTTTGCATAACATTCGCGCCGCTCGGACCTTTGGGGAAAAGGGCCGACGAGGGTGATGACGGGAGCCCCTGCGACATCGGAGATGGCGGGTCGGACCTGCCCCTACTGCCGCTTCGCCCTCGAGCAGGGCGATGAGGTCGTCGCCTGCCACGTCTGCGAGGCGGTCCATCACGGAGACTGCTGGGAGGAGAATGGCGGCTGCGCGGTGGCGCTCTGCGCGGGTGGGCCCTCACGCGGCGACGCCCAGGAGCAGGGGCCGGAGCAGGTGCCGGTCGCACCGGCGCCCGCGCTGCCGCGGCGGGAGCCGCTGCCCGTGGTGGTCACGCCCGATCCGTCCGAGGCGCCGACCCGGAAGCGGGAGCGCTCGATGCCGCCGAGCCAACCGCCGGGAGCGCCGCCGCCCGTTCGCCCCGGCGGTGGCGCCTGGATTCCGCTGATCGCGGTGGTGATCGTCCTGCTCGGCGGTGCCGGCGCCGCCGCGGTCGTGATCGGCACGCACGGTGAAAGCTCGACCGTAGTCACCGCCGAACAGGCGGCCGAAGCCTCCCAGCTCGAAGCGGCCGAATACGAAGAAGGGCTGGGCGAAGAAGAATTCGGCGAAGACGGATACGAAGAAGAAAGTGGCTACGAAGAAGGCGGTTACGAAGAAGAAGAAGAATTCGAACCGGTCGAGCCCTCGCCGAGCCCGAGCAAGCTCGCCCAGGTGCAGGTCCAACAGGCTCTCAGGGCGCACTTCCACCGAATCGCCGCGGGTAACTACGAAACCGCCTTCTACGATCTCACCTCGAGCGAGGGAGAATCGGCCGGCGGGGAAGCCGCCTGGGTGGAAGGGCAGGAGGAAGACCAGCTGCAGAGCTTCGGTCTCAGCGTCGAAACCTCGTTGAGCGACCCACACACTGCACAGGCGACGATCGTCAATTTCGAGACCCACTCGCTGGCCACCGGCTGCAACACATGGTCGGGGTACTGGGAAATGCGCAAGATCTACGGCGAATGGCTGATCGACGCGGCGAAGCTGGAAAGGGAACCGTGCTGAGCGAGCTGCGCAGGGTCCGCTGGCACACGGCCCTGGCGCTCGTCGCCGGTGGCGCCCTGACGGCGATCCTCCTGACGATGCTGTTCGACGACGGCGGCTCGGCGGCCGAGCAGACCGCGAGCGGCCATCGCGCCGCGGACCCGGCGCCGCGCGGCCACGCTTCCGCGCCGGCCACGCGGAGCGCCGGCCTGGCGCCCACCGCGAGCGAGCGCGAGTCCGAGTCCCCGGCCGGCGCCGGTGCGTCGATCCCGAGGCTGGTCGGACAGCGGTTCATGGTCGGCCTGCGAGCGCCCGTGCCGCCGCAGAAGCTGCTGCAGGACGCACGCCGCGGCGAAATCGGCGGCGTCGTCGTCTTCACCGAAGAATCCAGCCCCGCCGACGTGCGCCGCGCCGCCGCGGCGCTGCAGCGGGCCGCCAGGGCCGGCGGGAATCCCGGGTTGCTGATCGCGACCGACCAGGAGGGCGGCCCGGTAAAGCGCCTGCCGGGCCCACCGAGCGCGGCCCTGTCCACGCTCTCACCCGGCGAGGCCCTGCAGGAAGGGAGCGCCACCGGCCGGTACCTGCGCGCGCACGGGATCAACGTCGACCTGGCGCCGGTCGTCGACCTCGGCCTGCCCGGCTCCTTCATGACGGAAGAGGGCAGGACGATCTCCTCCAGTCCGGCCAGGGTGACGGCCGTGGCCGAGCGCTTCGCCGATGGGCTCGAGCAGACCGGGGTGATGCCGGTTGCCAAGCATTTCCCCGGGCTCGGCGAGGCCACGCAGGACAGCGATCGCGAAGCGAGCGTGGTGGATGCCTCGATCGGCAAGTCGCTGATCCCCTTCCGGGAGCTGATCGCCAGCAGCTTGCCGCTCGGCATCATGGTCTCGACCGCGATCTACACCAAGCGCGATCCCGACCACGGGGCCGCCTGGTCTCCCAGGATCGTCGGCGGCCTGCTCCGTCACGAACTCGGCTTCGACGGCTTGGTGATCAGCGACGACCTGAGCTCCGAGGGCGTGGCGCAGTCGCTGCCGACGCCCAAGGCGGTGGAGGAGTCCGCCAAGGCCGGGGTCGACGTGCTCCTGCTCGAACCCGACTCCTTCCGCTCCGCATACGAGGCTCTCCTGAAGGCCGCCGAAGACGGCCGGATCCCGAGGGGCAACCTCGACGCCTCCTACTCGCGCATCCTCGACGCTAAGAAAAGGTTCGCGCGATGAGCAGTCCCCGCCTGCGCCGCCTCGCCGCCGACCACCAGACGCTGCGAGCCGACTTTTCCGGCCACCCCGCGGTGCGCATCGAGAGCCTCGGGGGCTCGCCGCCGGAGGCCTACCGGGTCGAATACCGCGTTCCCGGCCTGGCCCTGGAGGGCGACACCCCGGTCCACGTCGACGTCCACCAGGTCGAGGTCCACCTGCCCGCCGGTTACCCGCGCGAGCAGCCCTACTGCGTGCCGTTGACGCCGATCTTCCACCCCAACGTCGACGCCCACTACTGCATCAACGACTACTGGTCCGCGGGGGAGTCGCTCTCCGACGTGGTCGCCAAGATCGGCGCGATGATCCAGTACCGGATCTACAACCCGAAGAGTCCGCTCAACTCGACCGCCGCCTACTGGTGCGAGCAGCACCCCGAGCTGTTCCCGATCGGCACGGTGGAGCTGGGACGCGCCGAGGTCGAGGTCGAGATCTCGAGCGGCAAGGCCGGTCCCGCCACAGCCGACGGGCTGGAGATCGAGATCAGGCAGGCGCCCTGAATGGCGAGCGCGCGCCTGGACGCCTTTCCCTGGGAGGTCGTCTTCCCGATCCGCAAATGGGTTCAGACGCGGCCCTGGGGCTCGGCCTGGGGCCTGCTCCTGCTGCTCGGCGTGCTGGCGCCGCTGCTCTTCGTCGGGACCGTCTCGGTGGCCGGCGATCCGACCGCCGAGCTGCACCGGGTGAGCGCCTTCTTCGGGGTCTACTTCGCCATCGGATGGCTGCTGATCCTGCGCTCGGTGATCCGCCCCGAGCGGCTGGGCTGGCAGCTGCCGGTGGCGATCGCGGCGCTCACCGCGCTGCTCGGCGCCCCGCTCGCGGGGGCCGTCGAGCAGGGCCTGCTCGGCGACAGCCGCCCGGGCCTGCTCGGCTTCATCGCCGTCGTCGGGCTGGTCGAGGAGGCGGTCAAGTGGGGCGCCGTCTACCTGCTCGTCTACCGGCCCGGCCACCGGCTGACGCCGTTGACCTACATGTACCTGGGCGTCGTCGCCGGGCTCGCCTTCGGCGTCGCCGAGGCGATCAACTACTCGGTGCTCTACGCGCACAGCTTCGGCGCGATCGGCGTCGCCGGGATCGGCGCCTACACGGCGGCGGCCCTGGTGCGGCTCACCGTCCTGCCCCTCCTGCACGCCTGCATGACCGGCATCTCCTGCTTCTTCCTCGGGCTGGCGGCCTGGCAGCCGTCGCGCCGCCTGCCGCTGATCCTGGTCGGGCTGGGCCTGGCGGCCCTCCTGCACGGCCTCTACGACGATCTCGGCGGGTCTTGGGTCGTGGCCGGCGCGATCGCGGCGCTCTTCGTCGCCTACATCGCCAGCGGCGAGTCGATCGAGGCCGAGCTGCGCGAGCTGGACGCCGGCGCCGGCGAGCCCGGCGGCGAGCCGCTGGTGATCCTGCGGCCGCGCTACGGGCCGCTCGAAGAGGGCGGCGAGCCGCAGCCGGTGAGCGTGCGAATCCGAAGACGGGAGGCTGGATGACGGAGGAGAAGAAGAAGATCGTGATCGGTCTGGAGGACCTCCCTCCGGACCCGACCGAGGGTCGGGCCGCGGCCGTCGCGGGCGACGAGCGGGCGACCCGCGCGATGGGCGAGCAGCTGCCCTCGGTCGAGGGCGTCCGGCCCCCGGCGCGGCCGGTGGCGGTCGGCGGGCCGTCGCTGAGCTTCGGTGGCACGCTGCCCAACAGCATCGCCGCCGCGACCGCCGCGGCGCTGGTCGGCTGGGCCGCGTTCCGGCTCTTCTTCGCCAACCCCGCGCCGACCACCGACCTCGTCTCGCAGACGGCGCTCGAGGTGGGCCTCTTCGGGGCGGTGTTCGCCGCGGTCTTCGCCGCCTGGGACGACGCCCGCTCGGGCCTCTGGGAATCGGCCGGGCGCGCGGCGCTGGCCGGCCTCGCCCTCGGCGCCGTCGGCGGCGCGATCTCGGGCGCCGTCGCCCAGGCGATCTTCGAAAGCCTGGTCAAGAACATTCTCGAAGACACCGAAAGCATCGCCGACCTGGTCGGCAAGTACTCGAGCGCCCAGTTCTACCTCGCGCGGGCCCTGGCCTGGGCGATCTTCGGCGCCGGCGCGGGGCTCTCGCTAGGCGTGGCCCAGCGCTCCTCCCGCAAGGCGATCAACGCGGCCGTCGGCGGCGCCCTCGGTGGGGCGCTGGGCGGGGCCGTCTATCACTACGCCACGCTGCACGTCGAAGACGAGGCGATGTCGCAGCTGATCGGCTTCGCCGTGGTCGGGATCGGCATCGGCATCGCGATCGGCCTGGTTGAGGTGGCCCGCCGCCAGGCCTGGCTCAAGATCACCCGCGGCGGCATGCTCGGCAAGGAGTTCATCGTCTACCACCAGGTGACGAACGTCGGCAGCGCGCCGAAGTGTGAGATCACCCTGATCAAGGATGCGCAGGTTGCCCCTTACCACTGCCGGATCGACGACCACGGCGGCCGCTACGCGATCAGCGCCTACGAGCAGAACCCGGTGAGCGTCAACGGCACGCCGGTGACCAACCACTGGCTGCGCGCGGGCGACTCGATCGAAGTGGGGGGCACGACCCTGCGCTATCAGGAGCGCCAGCTGGCCCGATGAGCTGCGCGCCCACACACAGCAGAGATTTCGACAAGCAGCTACGAAAGCGATTGGGGGCATAGTGGACATCACCGTTGTTGACTCGACCGGGAACAAGACCGAGGAGGCGAGCGTGCCCGGCGACGCCGCCTCGGGCCGGATCATCGCCAGGCTGGTCGAGCTGATGAGCTTGCCCGCCGTGGGGCCGGACAACCAGCCCCTCTCCTACAAGTTCCACCACAAGCAGTCGGGCCGTCAGATCGACGACAACGAAAGCCTCGAGCAGGCGGGCGTCCAGGACGGCGACGTGCTGCGGCTGGTGGCGGAGATCACCGCGGGCTAACGCCGCATGCCGCCCCAGGGCCAACCGCTGGCGGTCGACCTCGAGGAGGACCGCTACCACCGTCAATCGCTGATCTCCTGGTGGGAGCAGGAGCGCCTCGCCGGCGCCTCCGTGCTGGTCGTCGGTGCCGGGGCGCTCGGCAACGAGCTGGTCAAGAACCTGGCGCTGGCCGGGATCGGCACGATCGTCGTGCTCGACATGGACCGGGTCGAGAACTCCAACCTCTCGCGCTGCGTCCTCTTTCGCGAGGGCGACGAGGGGGCCGAGAAGGCGGTCGTCGTGGCCCGTCGCGCGGGCGAGCTCAACTCCGAGATCCGCGTGGTGCCGGCGGTGGGCGACGCGCGGCTGATCGTCTCGCCGGGCCTGCTCCGCCACTTCGACGTGGTGCTGGGAGGGCTCGACAACCGCGAGGCGCGCCTGCACGTCAACCAGGCCTGCTGGAAGGCCGGCACGCCCTGGGTGGACGGGGCGATCGAGGGCCTGATGGGGATGATGCGCGTCTTCGTCCCGCCCGACTCGGCCTGTTATGAGTGCACGATGAACGAGGAGGACCACAGGCTGCTGGCCGCGCGCAGGGCCTGCTCGCTGTTGACCCGCGAGCAGATGCTCGAAGGCAGGGTGCCGACCACGGCGACCTCGGCCTCGGTGATCGCCGGCCTGCAGGTCCAGGAGGCGATCAAGCTCCTGCACGGCGAGGCGCTCGCCGCCGACTTCGCCGGCCGGGGCTTCGCCTTCAACGGCCTCACCCACGACTCCTACGTCGTCACCTACCGGCGGCGAGAGGACTGCCTCAGCCACGACGCCTATGACCTTGACACCGCCGCCGCCTTTCCGCGCGAGCGCCCGCTGGCCGAGCTCGCCGGCGCCGCCCGCGAGCGCCTCGACGGGGACCTGATGCTGGACCTGGAGCACGAGCTCGTGCGGACGCTGGTCTGCCCGCAGTGCGCGGCAAGCGAAACGGTCGAGCGCCCGGCCGAGACGATCGGCGCCGGCGATGCCGTCTGCCCCGACTGCGGCGCGGAGCGCCGGGTCGACCCGGTCCACGCGATCGAGGCCCGGGGGGACGAGCCGCTGCTCCAGCGCAGCCCGGCCGAGCTGGGGCTGCAGCCCTTCGACGTGATCACCGCCCGCGCGGCGGACGGGCGGCGGGCGCACTTTGTCCTCGACGGCGACGCCGATCCACTCGAGTGGCTGGCGGCGAGCCATGGCTGAGGGCGGGCAGTCGATTCCGGGCGGGCCCTACGTCTCGCCCGGCGTGCGCGAGCGGATCTACGAGCACGTCTTCTCCAGCCTCGAGGCCGAGGTCGGAGGAGTCCTGGTCGGTCGGCTGCGTGACGATGGCAGTCCCCTGATCACCAACACGATCCCGGCGCTGGAGGCCGACGGCGCTCGAGCTCGCGTCACCTTCACCCACGAGGCGTGGTCGACGATCCACGCCAGCCTCGACCGCGACCACCCGGGCGAAGAGATCCTCGGCTGGTACCACAGCCACCCCGGCTTCGGCATCTTCCTCTCCGAGCACGATCTCTTCATCCACCGCAACTTCTTCGGGCGTGCCGAGCAGATCGCGATCGTCGTCGATCCGCACGCCGGCAGCGAGGGCCTCTTCGTCTGGCGCGAGGGGGAGATCGTCAAGGCGGGGGAGGAGCCGACGCTGCGAGCGGGCGAGCTGCCGAAGGAGATCGAGCAGGTCGTCGTCGACCGCGAGGAGGAGCCCCGGTCCCACCCCGCCGCGCTCGGCTTCTACTGGGTGCTCGGCATGGCGGTCGGCCTGCTCGTCTGGCTGGCCTTCCTCAACGGCAGCGACTCCTCGACGCCGACGGGTCAGCCGGCCGCGCACGCTGCGAAGCAACCGGCCGCGAAGACCGCAAAGCCCCCCGCCGTCCCCGCCACGCAGCCGTCCCCGGCGAGCGCCAAAGGCTGAGCCGCCCCCCATGCCCCCACCGCGGCGAACTGCATCAAATTCTCTGCCTACCAGGCCAAGAATTTGATGCAGTTCGCGACGCTTGACGAGCTGGTCGTGGGGGATGGGGCAGAGGGGTGGCGCGCCTGTGGGTTCGCCGTCGACGGCGATGTCTGCGTGGTCGGCGAGGTGCGGATCCGGTTGGCCGGCGGCGGCGAGGGCCTGCGGGAGTGGTCCCTGCGCGATGTGACGGCGACCGATCTGGACGGCCTGGCGACGACGCGATCGGAGCGGCCCGTACCGACGGAGCGGCCGGCCCACCCCAACGGGGTCACCGCGCTCGACCACGTGGTCGCGATCAGCTCAGACCTCGAGCGGAGCGTGGCCGCGCTGCAGGGCGCCGGGCTCGAGCTGCGGCGAATCCGCGAGGAGCCCACCCCGGCCGGGGCGCCGCGCCAGGCCTTCTTCCGGCTGGGCGGGGTCATCCTCGAGGTCGTTCAGGCGCCGCCGGAGGCGATCGAGCGGAGCGGCGGCGATCGGCCGGCCTTCTTCTGGGGCCTCGCCTTCGTCGCCCCCGACATCGAGGCCACGGTCGCCTCGCTCGGCGACCGCGTCAGCGAGGTTCGCGACGCCGTTCAGCCCGGCCGGCGCATCGCCACCCTGCGCCGCTCGGCGGGGCTCGGCCTGCCGGTTGCGCTGCTCACCGCGCCCCGGCGAGCGCGCTAGATTGAGCCGCATCGGAGCCAACCAGAGCAAGCAGGTCAATTGGCGCGCCTGGATCGTCGGCATCCTGATCGCCCTCGTCCTGGTCGTGGCGCTGCAGAACTCTCAGCAGGTCAGGGTGGATGTCCTCTTCGCCACCTTCGACGCGCCGCTGATCGTCACCCTGCTGGTGGCGGTCGGCATCGGCGCCCTGATCGGCTACGCCGCCCCGGTGATCCTCCGCCACCGTCGCGACCAGCGCCACCTGGA
>CAZQET010000263.1:0-1547 GCA_964591825.1 uncultured Conexibacteraceae bacterium | reverse complement strand
CTCCAGGCGGTCGCCGTCGGGGCCGACCGCGATCGGCTTGCCGTCGAGGGTCGCCCCCTCGCCGCGGCGCGCCGCGAACTCCTCGGCGGCGCCAAAGTCATATACGTAGCCGAACTCGACCGCGGCCATCGAGTCGGCGGTGGCGACGGCCAGGCTGAGGCTGTGCGAGGGCAGCATGCGGCGCGCGTTGAGCGAGCCATCGATCGGGTCGATCACCACCCGGGCCGCCCCCCCGTCGCCGAACGGGACCTCGCCGCGCTCCTCCGAGACGGCGACGAATGAGGCGCCCTGGGCGGCCAGTTGCTCGAGCTCGGCGAAGACCACGTCCTCGCAGCGGCGGTCGATGACCAGGGTGCGGTCGCCGCCCTCGCCCACCCCCTCGTAGACGGTGCGCGCCTCGATCCCACGGACCTCCTCGAAGATCGCCCGCTGCGCGGCCACGGCGCGGCGGCAGATTCCCAGCCAGTCTGCGGAGAAAACGTCCATAGATGCGATCGCGGGCCATCCTACGGATGGCGCCCACTCGCTAGCGTTGGAACATGCTCGCCCTCGCCGAGGCCCAGCAGCGCGCGGTCGCCCACCAGGCGGGTCCGCTGCTGCTGCGCGGCGCCGCCGGAACGGGCAAGACGGAGGCCCTGGCGCGGCGCTTCGCCCGGCTGACCGCCAACGGCGTCGATGCCGATCGCATCCTCCTGCTCACCGCCGGGCGCGGGAACGCCGAGCGCCTGCGGGGACGGGTCGAGGCGCTCCTCTCCGGCCCCTACGAGGAGCTCTGGATCGGCACCTGGGACGAGCTCTGCGAGCGCCTGCTTCGCGTGCACTCGACCGCCGCCGGGCTCGATCCCTTCTTCGACGTGCTCGGCCGCGCCGAGCGCCTGGCGATCCTGCTCGACCGTCTCGACGATCTTCCCCTGCGAAACCGGGAGATTCGCGGCAACCCGGCCGGCGTCATCGCCCATCTGCTGAGGCAGATCGACGAGCTGAAGGCGGGCTCCGAGCCCCCCGAGCCCGAACTGGCGGAGCTCTGCGCCGCCCACGACCGCATCCTCAGCGAACGCGGCAGCCTCGACGAAGCCGATGTCTTCCTCCTGCTCGGCAAGCTGCTGCACGAGCAAGCCGACGTCCGCACCCAGCTGGCCACACGGTTCGCCCACCTGATGATCGACGAGTACGAGGACGTCACCGCGGCTCAACGGGCGATCCTCGGGGAGCTGCGGGGCGAGAACCCGAACCACCTGTACTCCGAAGAGGTCAAGGACGAAGGCGTCGACGGGCTTGGCCCCGACGTCGAGGTGATCGAGCTCTCGGAGCGGCACCGGGAACCGGAGATGCGGAGGTGGCGTTGCGTGAACGAGCGGGCTCAGGCGCAAGCCGTGGCGCGGGAGGCAGAGCATCTGCTTGCAGGAGGGGCGGCGCCGGGGTCGATTTGCGTGCTGGTCGAGGATTCGGCGGCGCAGGGGGGTGCGATCACGGCGGCGATGGAGGAGCGGGGGGTCCCGTTCCACCTGGCGGGGCCGGCGGCGCTGTTCGAGCGGCCCGAGGTGCGC
>CAZQET010000262.1:0-2451 GCA_964591825.1 uncultured Conexibacteraceae bacterium | reverse complement strand
CAGGCGCTCGCCGCGTGGGGAGCGACGGGCGGACTGGCCTCGGCGCTGGGAGTGTTCCTCGGCGGCCTCCTGTCGGGCGGCCCTGGCTGGCGGTGGGTGTTCTTCGTCAACCTGCCGGTCTGTGCACTCGACCTGTTCGCCGCGTTCCGGCTAATCCCCGCGGATCGACGGCGCCTGAACTCCGGCAACTTCGACGTACTCGGGGCGATCCTCGCCACCGCCGGGATGCTCCTCCTCATCTACACGCTCGTGAAGGCGCCTCAGGTCGGCTGGGGCGACGCGCGCACGATCGGCGGACTCGCGGGCGCCGCCGGTCTGCTGACGGCGTTCGCGCTCAACGAACGCCGCCACCCCGATCCGCTGTTCCCGTTCTCGATCCTGCGCATCAACGGCCTCGCGGCGGCCGACGCCACCCAGGTCGTCGCCGTCGCCGGCTCCTACTCGATGTTCTTCTTCATCACCCTGTACATGCAGAACGTGCTCGGGTTCTCTCGGCTCGAGGCCGGCGCCGCGTACGTGCCGACCGCCCTGGGCGTTGCGGTGGCCGCCGGAATCTGCTCGCGACTACTCCCGCGCACGGGCACCCGGCCGCTGATCGTCGGCGGCGCGCTGATCGACGCCGTGGGGATCTACTGGCTCTCGCGCATCCCCGTCCACGGTTCCTACCTCCACGACCTTCTGCCCGGCCTCGTGATCATGTCGCTCGGCTTCGGCGCGGTATTCGTAGCGGTGACGACGGCGGCGCAAGCCGGCGTGCCGCCTGACAAGGCGGGGCTCGCCGCCGGGCTGATCAACGCCTCGACATGGCTCGGCGCCGCCCTCGGGCTCGCAATCTTCTCGGCGATCGCGACGTCTCACACCAAGAATCTCCTGGCCGAGCACCAGACCGTTGCGCACGCCCTGGTCGGCGGCTTCAGCCGCGCTCTCGTGGCCTGCGCCGTGTTCCTGGTCGCCGCCGCGCTGATCGCGCTCCGCGCGACGAACACCCGCGGTGAGCCGGTCGCAGGCGTGACGCCCGAAACGGTGGCCATACCCGGGAGCGCCTAAGCGCCGCTAGCGAGCGTGGTATTCGACAAGCTGCGCAAGTAGCCGCTGAAGCTCTCGGCGATCCGCGCTCGAGAGCGGCGCGAGGAGCGCCTCCTGCGCGGCCTCGATTCGACCGTCGAGACGTTTCAGCGTGCGCGCGCCGGCGGGCGTGAGCTCGACGAGCATCCGTCGTCGGTCGTTCGGGTCCCGCACGCGCGCGACCCGGCCCTCTAGTTCGAGGTCGCTCAGGAGGGCGTGCATGTCGCTGCGGTCGATCAACAACCGTCGTCCGAGCGCCGCCTGGCTCGCGGCTCCGCGCTCGGCGAGAGCGCTCAACACGACGAAATGCTGGCGGCGAAGGCCCTCGGCCGCGAGGGCGCCGGCGACAAGGCGGGCGGCGGTCTCCGCGACCCGACCCGTCAGCCAGCTCGGAAGCCGCCGTATCCGATCGGGCGGGTCGTACTCGGCTAGGTCTTCTTCTGACCACGGCATGACCCCAGGATTATAAGTTGGCGTGGCCAACGTTGACAAACCCAACGACTCCGGATATCGTTGGGTCTACCAACGTTGTCGCCACCAACAAGAGGAGTGAGCGAAATGTCCAGCCTTCAGCAAGTCACCGACCGTCAGGAGATCGCGGACCTGATCGCCGGACTCGGGCTGATGCTCGACGAGAAGCGGTTCGACGACGCCTCATCGATTCTCTCCGACGACGTGACCGTGAAGACGCCGGGCGGCGAGGCCCGGGGCCGCGAGGCCGTGGCCGCCCAGGCGCGCCGCAATCACACGGTGCGCACACAGCACGTGATCACCAACATGCTGATCGAACTCGACGGGGACCGGGCGCGAGCCCGCGCGAACCTGACGGCGACGTTCGCCCCCGATCCGGGCTCGCGGCTGCTGATCAACGACGAGGAGCAGCACGCCTCGTATCTGACCCTCGGCGAGGTGTACCGCTTCGGTGCGGTCCGCACCGACGACGGCTGGCGGCTTTCGCGGATCGAGACCGAGCCGCTGTGGAGCAGCCAGCCCCTCTCCGGCGGGGCGCGCGTCACGCAAACTTACGACGCGGCAACCGCTGCCTCGTAAATCGCCGGGGGCCGACCGGCCCGGGGTGGCTACAGCTAAGCCTCGGGCCGGTAGCGAAGTCCGTCGAGCGCGATGCGGAGGATGTGCGCGGTCTGCTCCGGGTCGCCGGCCGGGATCTTCGAGATCCCAATCATCATCTGCATGACCTCGGGGAACTCGACGTCCGAGCGGACGACGCCTGCCTCCTGGGCGCGCTCGAGCAGTGGGCCGCCCGCGGCGTAGAGCGAGGTGCGGCAGACCTGGAACAACGGCGCGTCGCGATCCATGTAGTTGAGGAGCTCACCCGCGAGCGCCTGCTTGGTGGCGAGGTAGCTCATCACGCCCTCGAACCAGTCG
>CAZQET010000261.1:0-2493 GCA_964591825.1 uncultured Conexibacteraceae bacterium | reverse complement strand
CCCGCCGCGCTCGACAAGTGCTCCCTGGTGGACTTCCACACCCCGCGTTCCTCGCCCTTCGAAGCGAGTCAGTCCGGGGAGAGCTGCCCCGATCGCACCCAGATCGGCACGATCGAGCTGGCGAGCGCCCGCGACGGAGGGGTCCCCCGCAGCTTCGGCCTGTTCAACCTCGACCCCCCACCGGGCGTGGCCGCTCAGATCGGCGCCTCTCCCTTCGGCTCACCGCTGGTCTTCAACCTGCAGATCCACACCGACGACCAGGGCGCCTACATCCTCTCCCTCGACGCCCAGAACACTCCTCAGCCGCTCGACGTCTCCGGCCTTGATTTCCACTTCTGGGGCGTCCCCTGGAACCCCTCTCACGACGCCGAGCGCGGCGATTGCCTGCACGAGGCGGAGCCCTCGTTTCCCTGGTGCAAAGCCTCGGTCGGGGACCCATTGCAGGACAGCGGCGCAACTCCGTTGGCCTACCTCACCCTTCCGACCAACTGCCTCGGTCCCCTCTCCTTCTCGGCGAGCGCCGACGCTTGGCAGCAGCCCGCCCAAGTCTCGGCGCAAGCTCAGAACCTCAACTCGGGCGGACAGCCGGTCACCCTGATCGGCTGTCAGACCATCCCCTTCACCGCCGCGCCGGAAGGCTATCTCACAGATCACAAGGCCTCCTCCGCCTCCGGTTACAACTTCAAGCTCGAAAACGACAACCCACAGCTGACCAACCCTGCCCAGGGGCTGCCCTCCCAGACCCGCACCGCCACGGTTGCCCTGCCGGCGGGGGTGAGCATCAACCCCTCTCTGGGCGCGGGGCTGATCGGCTGCACTCCCGCCCAGTACGCGGTTGAGACCGCCTTCAACCCACAGGGAGCGGGCTGCCCCAACGGCTCCAAGATCGGCGACTTCAGCGTGCGCACGCCACTCTTCGGCGATCTCATCGACGGCGCCATCTACCTCGCCCAGCCCCACGAAAACCCCTTCGACAGCCTGATCGCGATCTACCTGGTCGCCAAGTCGCCCGCCCGCGGCGTGCTGGTGAAGGTCGCCGGCAAGCTCATCCCCGATCCCGTGACGGGCGACCTCACCGCCACCTTCGCCGACCTTCCACAGCTCCCCTACACCGATCTGAACGTCGACTTCAGGCAGACCCAGCGCGCGCCGCTGATCACCCCCGCTGCCTGCGGAACGGCGCGTTCGACGATCGACCTCGCCCCCTGGTCGGGGCTCGGCGCCAAGCACACGACCACCGACTCGGCAATCACCCAGGGCGTCGGTGGCGGCGCCTGCCCGGGCTCGGCGATCCCCTTCTCGCCGGCGGTCACCGCCGGCGGGGTGAACGCGAACGTCAACTCCTACACCCCCTACTACGTCCACATCACCCGCCGCGACAACGAACAGGAGCTGACCTCCTACTCGCTGGTGCTGCCCAAGGGGATCACCGGCAAGCTCGCCGGCATCCCCTTCTGCCCCGAGGCCGACATCGAAGCCGCAAGGCGCGACTCCGGCTACGGGGAGGAATCCCACCCCTCCTGTCCCGTCGCCTCACAGGTCGGTCGCACCGTGACGGGATACGGGGTGGGCTCGGCGCTCACCTACGCCAGCGGGCGGATCTACCTCGCCGGCCCCTACCACGGCGCCCCGCTGTCGCTGGTCACGGTCAACTCGGCCACCGTCGGGCCCTTCGATCTGGGCACGATCGTGATCCGCTCGGCCTTCCAGGTCGATCCCTTCACGGCGCAGCTTCGGATCGACTCCCGGGCCTCGGACCCGATTCCCCACATCATCGACGGCGTACCCCTTCACCTGCGCGAGGTGCGCATCTACATCGATCGCCCCGAATTCACCCACAATCCCTCCAGCTGCGCCGCCTCCCAGCTCGAATCGACCCTGACCGGGTCGGGCCAGAGCTTCGCCAGCACGGCCGATGACTCCACCGCCGGCCCAACCTCCTATTTCCAGCTGCTCAACTGCAGGACGCTTCAATTCCGCCCGAAGCTCGGCCTGCGCCTGCGTGGCGGCTCGCGGCGGGGCGCCTACCCTTCGCTGCGCGCGACCTTCGCCGCCCGCGGCCCCCAGGACTCCAACCTGAAGCGAATCGAGGTGGTGATGCCCCACGCGGAGTTCCTCGCCCAAAACCACATCCGCGCCGTGTGCACCCGCGTGCAGTTCTTTGCCAATAACTGCCCGGAGACCTCCATCTACGGCCAGGCCGTCGCCTACACCCCGCTCTTTGACGATCCGCTGCGCGGCAACGTCTACCTGAGGGCCTCCAGCCACAAGCTCCCCGACTTGGTCGCCGACCTCCATTCGGGCGCGATACGGATCATCGTCGAGGGCAAGATCGGGCCTGCCAAGCGCGGCGGGGTCGACGCCTTCTTTGACAACCTGCCCGACGAGCCGCTCGATCGGTTCACCATGACCCTCTACGGCGGGCGGCGCGGCCTCTTGCAGAACTCCGCCGACATCTGCCGTTATCCGCCGGTCGCCTCGGTTAAAGGGCTC
>CAZQET010000260.1:0-2260 GCA_964591825.1 uncultured Conexibacteraceae bacterium | reverse complement strand
CGGCGTCAGGCCCGGTAGCGATCCATCCCGGCTGCACGAGCACCACGCGCACGCCGTTCTCCCGCTGTTCGAGCTGCGTGACCTCCGACAAGGCCGCCAGCCCGCGCTTCGTCGCGCAGTATGCCGCACCCCCGGGATGGGCACGATACGCCAGATCGGACGCGACGTTGACAATTGTGCCGGAGCCTCGCTCGATCATCGCCGGCAACACCGCGCGCGTGAACGCAAACGGGGCGACGAGATTCACGAGCGTCGAGCTGGCGAACGCATCGACCGACAAATCCAGGATCGGAGCGAAGAGCTGCGTCGCAGCATTGTTCACGAGCAGCGATGGCGGTCCCAGTGCGCGGCTGATCCCCGCTACGACCGAGTCGGCTATCCCTGGATCGTGCAGATCGGCGGGAAACGCTGCGGCAACGTAACCGTCCGCCTGGATCGACGCCGCCGCCGCCTGCAGGTCGTCGGAGTCTCGAGCGACCAGCGCAACCCGCGCCCCCTTCTCAGCGAGACGACGCGCGACCGTTGCGCCCAGCCCACGACTGGCACCGGTCACAAGCGCGACGTCGCCGTCCAGCATTGCTCTCGCGTCATTCACGTTCATGTGGCGCGCGGCCTGAGCAGATGCCTAGCCAAGGCCCATGCCCCCGTCTACGTGAAGGGTGCTTGCCGTGATGAAGGACGCATCGGGACTTGCCAGAAACGCGACGGCAGCCGCCACCTCGGCTGGACGGCCCCAGCGCTGCATGATGCTGCCTCCCGGCGGAGGCTCGCCTCCCTCTAGCTCGCGCTTGCGGGCCGCTGGATCTAACCAGGGAAGACTTGTCTGCAAACCGATTCATACTGAGGCTTTGAAGGTATCTCCCAGACTCCAACCGTTACAAATCGGTCACTGCGAAAAGCGTCTGGCAATGCCAAAAGTGCCGGGCCGGTCATGCCGCAGGCACGACTGGCAGCTCGACGTACGACGGCCGGTTCGCCCCATGATGGATTTGCTGGCGCGCGACCTGGTGGCGGCTCTCTCGCTGGTCGCCGGTGTTGAGATTCCGATCCCAGCGTGGGAACGAGCTGCTGGTGACGTGCACCCGTATCCGATGACCGGCGAGGAACACGTTGCTCGTCGACCACAGGTCGATCTCGATCCGGGCGCACCGATCCGCACCCTCGATGAGGCGCACGATTCCGTCGCAGAGGTTGAACGACCGCCCGTCCGGATGCACGTCGCACAGCCGCGCCACCCAATCGGCCGACGGCGCGCTGCTCTGAGCGTGCAGCACGAACCCCACCCGGCCGGTGACCTCCAGCTCCCCCCGCAGCGGCTCGGAGATGAACACCAGCACGTCGTCGCGCGCCTCCACCTTCGCCTGGTCGACAGGACCGGACGGACGATCGATCGACATCGCCCCGTGCCCACCGATGCTCGGCGCCGGATCGGCAGGGTCGTATGCGAACTCGCTGACGCCGTCGTCCGGATCGGGGCCGGTGGGAGCAAGCGAGCCGTCCGCCCGCAGGAACCAGCGCTCCGCCCGCGCCCGCTCCAGCGGCCAGCACGGCTCGCTGCGCCACGCGTTGCGACCCATCACGAAGATCCGAACGGGCGCCGCGGGCGGCTCGACGTCGGCTCCAGGAGCAAGCTGCCGGCGAAGCCAGGCCAGCTGCGCCTCAGCGCAGTCGCCGCCGGCCGGGACGCCTTCCCTGCCCGCGTGCATCCCGAACGCGAGCTCGCCGATCGGGTCGCCGAACGCCTGATGGGACCACGGCCCGACGACCAGGCGCGCCTCGCGGCCTGCGGCCGCCATCGCAACGTAGTTGTCGAGCGTTCCCTGGACGAAGATGTCGTACCAGCCCGCCGTGTGGAAGCTCGCGACGTCGAGCCCGTCGTAGCGGCCTCGTACCCGACAGCCGGCGGCGAGCTCCGGCTCGTCGAGCACGCGGACGCCGCCGAGGTCCGGGACGCGATGGCGCCGGATGGCGCCGAGGTCACGGACCGGCAGGTCCCAGTACCCGCCTTCGCCCAGCCGATCCCACTCGTCGATCAGGGCATCGATGCGCCGTCGTCGCTCGGCGTCGCCGAGCTCCAGCCGGTTCAGCGTGTCGTAGCCGTTCTCCAGCGCCCAGCGCAGCGAGAGGCCGAGCTCGAACGCGCCGCCACGCGCGAACAGGCCGTCCATCGGCTCCGACCACGTCAGCGCGGGGGCGATCGCCGCCAGGGACGGCGGTCGCTCCATCGCCGCCAGCCACTGCGTGCTCCCGCAGTAGCTGC
>CAZQET010000259.1:0-4102 GCA_964591825.1 uncultured Conexibacteraceae bacterium | reverse complement strand
GCCAACGAATGCGAAGTGACGATTAGCCAGGCGAAGAGCGTCGAAGCCACCTTCGACCTCGAAACCCATCAGCTCTCGGTCACCGAGAACGGAACGGGCTCCGGCACCGTGACCAGCAATCCGGCCGGGATCGACTGCGGGGACGAATGCAGCGCCGAATACGCTCACGGCAGCGAGGTGACGCTCAGCGCGATTGCTGACCTGCCCGGCGGGTCGATCGCCTGGAGTGGATGCTCCTCCAATCCAGCCCCCGAGCAGTGCACGGTGACGATGAACGCTGCCAGGGCGGTCACAGCGACCTTCGGCGCCGCGAAGGGCAAGCTCTCGATCGCCAAGCTCGGCGCCGGACTGGGCTACGTCGCCAGTGCTCCGGCGGGCATCGGCTGCGGCGGGACCTGCAAGGCGAGCTTCGACCTGGGCTCGGTCGTGACCCTCTCCGCAACGTCGGGGCCCGACACTGCGGAGGTCGTCTGGTCCGGCTGCGACAGCGTGCCGACCGCCGATCGGTGCAAGGTCACCATCGGCGCGGAAACCTTGATCACCGCCTCGTTCGCGTCGACCGCGGTGCCGGTTCAACTGAGCGACGAAGTCCCGCCGGTGACCGAAGAAGGGGAAGAAGACCCGCTTCCCAAGCGCAAGGCGAAGTCGAAGAGGAAAGCGCTCGCCAGATGCCGCAAGCTCAAGGGTTCCGCCCGGGCCCGATGCGTTCGCAAAGCCAAGGCACAGGGCAGCTCCGGCAAGAAGCGCCATGAGAAGAGCCGGCGCCGACATCGTGGGGGCCGCCGCTGAGCGGGAAGCGGTCAGCTCTCTGCCTCGCAGCGGCGCTCACAGTCGCCCTCCTTGCGAGTGCCAGCTCGGCGCAGGCGCTGATCGCTCCTCCGGCCACGGTCGACGGGCCCTCGTCCGCGATCGTCGATTTCGGTGGCGTGGCGATGGCGAGCGATGGGACCGGCGGCCTCGTGTACGTGAAATCGAGCGATGGCATCCCCCACGTGTTCGCCTCTCGCTTCGTCGGCGGTCAGTGGAGCGCCCCGCTCAGGGTCGACTGGGACGTGCCCTTCGAAGCCAGCGAACCGAGGATCGCGGCCGGCGTCGGAGGCGAACTGATGGTCGTCTGGGTCGCCCCGGTGGCCACCGTACACGGCAGCGTCCAGTACGGCCTCTTCTCGTCCAGGCTGGATGCCGGGACGGAGGCATTCAACCCGTCGCTGCCGGTCGACCCCAACGTCGGCAGGCATCCCGGCGTCGATCCCTCGGTGTCCTCGACCTCGCCCGGGAAGGCGATCGTCGCCTACCGGGCGATCACCAACGCCTTCACCTCGATCGACCCCCTCACCGCCGCGGCGCAATTGCGCCCGGGAGACGTGATCGCCGAAATCAGGGTCGCCCGCCTGGCCGGCGATCGCTGGTCCCGGCTCGGCGCCGTCAACGTCAATCCGGAATCCTCGACCCGGCCACCGGGCCCGGCCAACGGCCCCGAGGTGGGGACCGGCCTCGACGGCGGTGCGGTCGTCGCCTGGCAGGAGCCCGACCAGAGCGGCGCCGCGCGGATCTGGATGAGGCGGATATTCGGCACGACTCCCGGCCCGATCCTGCAGGCGAGCCCCTCGACCTGGGAAGGGAAGCCGGTGAGCGCCGACGCCGACGCCTTCTCGCTCTCGGTGACCCCCTACGCGATGGCCCAGGTCGCGATCCGGATTGCGAAGGGCGCCGGGTCGCCACTTGCCGGCCGCCTGCTCGTCAACGGCCTGCCGCCCGCCTTCTCGCCGACCGCCGGGACGCTCAATGGCGTGCAGCTTGCCGACGGCGGCCCGATCGCCGGTGGCGCCGGGGTGCCTGAGCTCGCGGTGGCAGAAAACCGCAACCGCCAGGCCTCCGCGCGCCTTGCTTTCGTGGGGGCTTCGCGGCTGCATCAACTGGGCGCCAAGAGCGGCGGAAGCCTGTCCGCGATCGCCTCTCGCTCTCCGTCTCCACCCCAGGCGGGGACGACCCCGGTCGTCGCCGTGAGCCCGGAAGGCGGCGCCCTCGTCGCCTATCCCGCCCTGGGTTCGTCGGGGCAGCCGGCCGTCGCGGTGCGCCAGGAATATCCGACGGGCGCTGCGCAGACCGGTCTGCTCGCCGGCGCCGAGGGCGGGCCGGTATCCGAGCTCGCGGTTGGCGCCTCAGGCCGCGGCGACGGGTTGATTGCCTTCCGCCAGGGCGAAGCCGGCCGCTATGAGATCGTCGCCGAGCGGGTCAGCGCTCCGCCCGCCTCGTTCAAGGTCAGCGCGCCGAAAGGCTGGGTCGAGCCGCGGGCCGCGAAGCTGCGCTGGGAAGCCGCTCCGAGCGCGGTTGGCGGGCTCACCTATGCCGTCCTGCTCGATGGCCGCAGGATCAAGGGCGGCCTGCGCTCCCGCGTCTTCCGACCCCGGCCGGCGCAGCTCGGAAACGGAGTGCTGCGAGCCCAGGTGCTGGCAACCGACGGGCTCGGCGAACAGGTTCTGAGCAAGGCGGCGAAGCTGCGCGTCGATGGGGAGCCGCCGATCGCCCGGGTGCGAGCGCGCCCCGGAGAGGTGACCGTTTCGCTGCGCGATCCCGACTCTGGGCTGAGGGCGAAGAAGACCGAGGTCAGCTTCGGCGACGGGGCTCGCGAGCGCGGCGGCTCGCGCTTCCATCACAGTTACCAGTGGTCCGGTCGCTACCGGGTTCTCGTGCGCGCGCGCGACGCGGTCGGCAACCGCTTGAGCCGCAGCTTCGAGGTGAGGATCCCATGAGCGGCACCCGGACCGCGATGGTCGCCTTCCTGGTAGCGCTCGCCGCCTTCCTCCTGGTGGCGGCTCCGGCGAGCGCCGAATTCGGCCCCATCCAGCTCGTCTCCAAAACGATTCCCGAGCCGGCGAAGGAAGCGACCGCGCCGGCGATCAACGCCGACGGCAATTACGTCGCCTTCCAGGGGTCGATGGACGAAGGACGGGTGGGGGTCTTCCGGGCCGACCTCGAGACGGGAGTGGTGGTGCCCGTCGCGACCGGGGCGCCGGACGAAGTCCCGCCGCCGGGCAGCGCTGCCGAAGCCCCCTCGATCTCGGCCGACGGGCGCTACGTCAGTTTCACCACCAAGGCGCCGCTGGACCCCGCCGACGACACTCAGGCGAGCTCGGCGGACGTCTACGTCGCCGACATGAGCGCCTCGCCGCCGACCTACGAGCTGGCCTCCGCGCAGGACGGCTCCTCGCAGGCGATGAGCGGCGGCTCGAAGGCCTCGCCGCGGGTCGCGCTCAGCGCCGACGGGCGCAAGATTGTGTTCGTCAACGGTGGCCAGGTGTACCTGCGCGACCTCGACACCAAGCGGACGACCCTGGTCAGCGTCCGTCGCAACCCCGAAAGCGGGGTGATGGAACCCGGCGTGCCGGTCCCCGGCGGGGCGGTGATGCGAAAAGAACAGCAGCCCGGTCTGACCGGCGCGGCGCTGAGCGCCGACGGCACCACGGTCGCCTGGATGGGAGCCCACCTGCCAGAGCAGGTGCCCCTGCTGGCCGACGAGGCGGAAGCGATCGCGCTGGACGATGCCGGCAACCGCCCCTACGCCGAGCCACTCTGGCGCCGGATCGCCGACGGGCCGCTGGCACCGACCCGGCGGATCATCGGCGGCGGCGACCCACTCGCCCCCGGCTGCCCGGGGACCGCCGGCACGCTCGCCGAATCCGCCTGCCGGGGGCCCTTTCCGACGATTGCCACGAAGAGCGACCTGCTCAACGTCACGACCGGGTGGCTGGGGGTCCCCGGACACGTGCCGATCGACGGCGTTCCCCAGCTCAGCGCCGACGGATACACCGCCGCTCTGATCGGCAACCCGACCGAAGCGACGAACGTCTTCGTCGTCGACATGCACGCCGGCTTGAGCCGGACGCAGGCCGTGCGGCAGCTCACCGCCCAGATCCCCCTCGGCGGCGACGAAAGCGGCCAGATCAACAGCGCCAAATACGTTCCGATCAACGGCCATGTCTACGACCTTGCGATCTCCGCCGACGGCAGGCAGATCGTGCTGGCGACCGGGCGGGAGCGATTCCCGCTGGCGCCGCCGAACCTGGTCAGCCGTCCGCCCACGCAGCTCGGCCTGGTCGAG
>CAZQET010000258.1:0-6296 GCA_964591825.1 uncultured Conexibacteraceae bacterium | reverse complement strand
GGCGGCCTTGACCGCGGCCCGCAGCGCCACCTCGGTCTTGCCGAATCCGACGTCGCCGCAGACCAGACGGTCCATCGGCTGCTCGGCCTCCATATCGCCCTTCACCGACTCGATCGCTTCCACCTGGTCGGCGGTCTCGCGGTAGGGGAAGGCCGCCTCCATCGTCATCTGCCACTCGCCGTCGGCAGCGAAGGCGTGGCCCTTGCGGGTCCGCCGCTCCGCGTAGAGGTTGAGCAGCTCGCCGGCGAGCGCGCCGGCGGCCCTGCGCGCCCGCGCCTTCATGTTCTGCCAGCGCTTGCCGCCCAGCGCCGAGAGCGTCGGTTCGCCGCCGGCACCGACGTAGCGACTCAGCTTGGCCAGCTGGTCGACCGGGACGTAGACGCGATCCTCGCCCTTGTATTCGAGGTAGAGGTAGTCACGGGTGACGCTGCCGACCTCGCGGGTCTCGAAGCCGGCGAAGCGGGCGACGCCGTGGTCCTCGTGGACGACGTAGTCGCCGACCCGCAGGTCGCTGAAGGCGAGACGGCCGCGGGCAGCACCGGGCGCGCGTGCTTCGGCGCGGCGACGGCGGTGGACGAGGCGGCGGAACGGGTAGACGGCGAGGCGCAGCTCGGGGCTGATGAAGCCCTCGCGCAGGCGCGCCTCGGCGAAGGTTAGAGCGGGGTCGGGCGAGAGGCGGCCCCCTTCGAGCAGTCTCGTGTCGAGGCGGTCTAGTCCGTAGCGGGCGCGCTCGGCCTCGCCGCGGTCGTCGAAGGCGACGACGGTCCGGTAGCCGGAGCGGACCTGCTTCTCCAGCTCGGCCTCGGCCTCCTTGATGCTGCGCGCCGGCGACTCGGCGCGGGCGGCGCGGAAGGCGTCCTCCTCATCGTCGCCGGCCGTGCGGAAGGCGAGAGCGGCGCGGGCCGCAAGTGGGGCGGCGACGTCGACGTAGAGGCGGCGAGCGTCCTCGTCGTGCATCGCCGTGGTCGCATCGTCCCAGTGATCGCGCAGGGCGGGCTCGATCTCCTCGGCGGCGGCGAGGATCACCGCGGCCCGCTCGGGCACCAGCTCCAGCGGTGGGCCGAAGTGCTCCAGCGGCAGCACCTCGGCAAGGCTCGGCGCCTCGCGGCCCTCCTCCTCGGCCTCCATCGCCGCCAGCTCGGCCAGTTCGCGGTGCTCGGCGTCGAGCTCGGCTGCCGGTGCAAGCTCGACCCGCTCCGCCTCTCCCAGCGAGCGCTGGGTGAAGGTCGAGAACCAGCGCATCGACTCGACCTCGTCGCCGAAGAGCTCGACCCGCACGGCGCGCTCCTCGGTCGCGCCGAAGACGTCGAGGATGCCGCCGCGAACGGCGAACTGGCCGCGCTCGGTGACCTGCTCGACCCGCTGATAGCCGGCGCCGTCGAGGTCGCGGGCGACCTGGGCCGGATCGATCTCCTCGCCCCGGAGGACCGCGAAGCCGGCCGGCCGCAGCGAAGTGTCGGGGACCGCCTCCGCGAGGGCGGTTGCGCCGGCGACGACGATCGCGTCCTCCTCGCTGCCGAGCGCGTCGAGTGCGTCGATCCGCAGGCCGACGAGGTGGGGTGGCGGCGAGACGTGGGAGGCGAAGCCGGTGCCGCGCGAGGGATAGAGGCGAACCCGGCGGGGCGTCAGGTAGGCGCGCAGGTCAGCGGCAAGGTCACGCGCCGAGCGGTCGTCAGCGGCGACCAGCAGGGCGGGCCGCCCGGCGAGCCCGCGCTCGTCCTCGAGAATCGCGGCCGCCAGCAGCGGCCGCACCATCGAGGAGGCGGCCACCTCGACCCGCTCGCCACCGGCCGCAGCCTCGCGTACACGCCCGGTCAGCGCGTGCACGCGCTCGCTCTCGGCGGCTATCTCGATCAGGGGGCGCAGGGACATCGGGTGGAAGAACCTAGTATTCCGAGCCCAATGTCCGCGCTGGGAGACGTGGCGGCGGCGCTGCTTCCGCCCGAGGCGGGAGGGCCGGACCCAGAGCGCGTCGCCGGCGTCGCCCGCCGCATGGTCGACCGCATGCCCACCGCCTCCCGCGCCGGGCTCGGCGCGGCGCTGATCGGCATCGAGGCCTTCGCGCTTGCCCGCAGCGGGCGGCGGGTCGGCTCGCTGGCGCCCCCGCGGCGGGAGGAACTGCTGGCCGAGATCGGCCGCTTCGGCGGCTCGCCGGCAATCGATGCGGTCAAGTCGATCGTCCTGCTCGCCGCCGGCGCTGACGCCTACGCGGGCGAGATCGCCGCCGTGGGAACCCGGCACGTCCCCTCTCGCCCCGATGCGACGCTGAACCTGCTGGCCGCCGGCGAGTGGCCCACCGTGGCGAGCTGCGACGCGATCGTGATCGGCTCCGGGGCCGGCGGGGCGTTCGCCGCGCGCGCCCTGGCCCGAGCCGGGCTCGACACAGTGATCGTCGAGGAGGGCGAGCGTTGGGACGCGGGGCGGATCCGCGCCTCCCATCCCCTCGAGCGCTTCGCCGGCATCTACCGCGACGCCGGCACGACGATGGCGCTGGGCAACCCGCCGATCGCCCTGCCGCTCGGTCGCGCCGTCGGCGGCACGACCGTGATCAACTCCGGAACCTGCTTCGCTCCGCCGCCCGCCGTCGCGACCGCCTGGCACGCCGAGCACGGCCTGGCCCACGCCGATCCCGAGTTGCTCGGCCCGCGCGTCGCCGACGCGGAAGCGACGATCGGGGTCGCGCCCGCCTCGATGGAAGTGCTGGGACGCAACGGGGAGCTGGCGCTGGAGGGCGCCGCTGCGCTCGGCTGGGAGGCGGCGCCGCTGCGCCGCAACGCGCCCGGCTGCCGCGGCGCCTGTCAGTGCGCGATCGGCTGCCCCAACAACGCCAAGGGCGGCGTCCATCTCAACGCCCTGCCGCAGGCCTGCGAGGCCGGCGCCCGGATCGTCTCGGGGCTGCGCGTGAGCCGCGTGCTGCACGAGTCCGGACGCACCACCGGCGTCGTGGCGCGGCGGGCGGGCGGCGGTGCGGTGCGGATCTCCGCCCCGCTGGTGCTCGTCGCCGCCGGCGCCGTGCCGACGCCACCACTGCTGCGCCGCAGCGGGCTCGGCCACCACCCCCGGCTTGGCCGCAACCTCTCGATCCACCCGGCGACCGGGGTGACCGCAGGCTTCGCCGAGGAGGTCGTGCCCTGGCGCGGCGTGATGCAGAGCGTCGGCGTCGAGCGGCTGCACGAAAGCGAGGGCGTGCTGCTCGAGGCGACCTCCACCCCGCCCGGGATGGGCGCGGTCTCCGCCCCCGGCTACGGAACCCACCTGGTGCGCCGCCTCGAGCGGGCGGCCAACACGGCGGTGATGGGCGCGATGATCGCCGACGAGCCCTCGGGTCGCGTGCTCGGCAGCAGGGTGCCACTGGTGACCTACCGGCTCGGCAAGGCCGACCGGCGCCGCCTGCGAATCGCGGTCGAGGCGATGGCCAGAGTGATGCTCGCCGCCGGGGCTGAGGAGGTGGAGCTCGGCGGCGGCACGGCCCCGGTGCGCTCGGAGGCGGAGCTGCAGGCAGCGCTCGAAGGGCTAGACGTGCGCCGCTTGCGCCTCGCCGGCTTCCACCCCACCGGCACCGCCGCGGCCGGCTCGGACTCCGCCCGCCACCCGGTCGATTCCGAGGGCCGCCTGCGCGGCGTCGACGGCGTCTGGGTCGCCGACGGCTCGATCCTCCCCAGTTGCCCCGGCGTCAACCCCCAGGTCTCGATCATGGCGATCGCCGCCGGCGTCGGCGAGGCGGCGGCCAGCGACTGACCATCGGGGGTGGGTGCAACGCGTTTTCCACCCTATGAGTGGAAAACGCGTTGCACCCGGAGCTCGCTACCCGACGATCTTGAACTTGCGCTTGGCCGGCGTCGGGTCGACCTTCTTGCCCTTCACCGCCCGCACCTTAAAGACGTGCTTGCCCGGTTTCAGCTTCTTGTATCGCTTCGGCGAAGCGCAGGCTCTGAACGGCTTGCGGTCGAGCTTGCATTCGAACTTGGCGCCCTTGGTGTTCGAGGCGAACTTGAACTTGACCGCAGTCGTGTGAACCGTGCCCTTCGGCCCCTTGAGGATCACGGTGTCGGGAACGCCGCCCGCGCCTTTGCCGCCTTTTCCGGGCTTTTTGCCCTTGGCTGGCTTTTTGTCCTTTTCGCCTTTCGCGCCGCCGCCGGTCGTGCCTCCGCCACTGCTCGGTTCCGTGGCGGTGATCGCCGTCGAGAGCTCCGAGGTGCCCCCTTCGACGTTGGTCTGCGTCGCGGCGACGATCGTGCCGCCGGGGATCGAGGCGGGATAGACGACTTTCCAGTTGCCGCTGCCGTCGGCAACCGCTTCGCCGAGGAACGATTCGAGCTCGCCGGCTTCGGCTTTCGCCTTGCGGAAGACGCGGACCGTCGCTCCCGGTTCGGCGCCCGTGCCGGTGGCGCGCGACTGGATCGCGGTCGCGAATGGCGGTGGCTGAATGCCGCCGTTGGCGTTGCCGACCAGGTCGATGAAGGGCCCCGCGTTTTCTTCGCCGACGTTGAGCGCCACTTCGTTATCGCTCTCTTCGCTCGCCCCCGAGCTGTCGATGATTTCGATCGCCGGCCCGGCGCTGTTGTCGATCGCGTTCTCTTCTCCGGGTGCCTCTCCGCCGATCAGGTTGCCGGTCGTGATCGCCAGTGGTCCGGGATTGTTGACGCGGATGCCAGCCGCACCCGAGCCCGAAATCGTGTTGCCGAAGACTTCGTTGCGGTCGTTTTCGATCGCGATGGCGCTGCCACCCGCGTCAACGACGACGTTGCCTGCGATCAGGTCGCTGCCGGCGGCGCCGGGTTCGGCCAGCGTGCGCACGGCCGTGTTGACGGTTTCGAAGAAGTTGGCGGTTATCTCAGCCCCGCCGAAACGCGATTCGATTCCGATGTTCCCTTCCATGCGAACCGAGTTTTCGCTGAACACCGACGGACTGGCCATGCTGAGGCCGAAGATGAACGCGGCCATCGCCGGAGGGGCGACATCGGCCCCGGTGGGCCCGAAGCCAATCGCGTTGCCGACGGCTTCCATTTCTTCGCCGTTTTCGTGGTAGATCGCGTAGGTGCCACCCGCGATGTAGTTGGCGTCGCCGGCGGCGGGACCCCCGATCGTCGCCTTGTCCGCGCCCCCGACGAGGATGTCGAAGACCGTGCTCGCCGCACCGGCCGTACCGCCTGCGTCAAGACCGACGTAGTTGCCGTGCACGATGGTCGGACCGCTCGCGGGGGCCTCGCCTCCGCCATTGCCGTTGAGGTCGATCCCACTGCCAAGGCTACGCGCAGCGATCACGTTGCAGCCGCCGTCGCAAGCAGCCGTTGCTTCGGCGGCGCCTTCAACCGTGGCGCCGATCTCGTTGTCTTCGGCTTTGAAGCCGGGGCCGGAGGTCGAATCCGTGACCTCGATGTCCTTTGCATTGGCGGCCGTGGTGGTGCCGTCGGGCGCGACGCCGAAGTAATTGCCCTGCACCGTCGCATCGCTTACCCCCTCCAAATCAAGGCCCTCGGCGCCGCTATTGGAGATCACGTTTCGTTCGGCCGCATCGGGACCGCCGATAACGGCGCCGTCGGAGCCCGGGTCGAGGAAGACGCCCTTGCCGTTCGCGCCGGCGCTGCCGTCGAGTTTGACGCCGATCCAATCGAGGCGGGCGGTGAATCCTTCGGAGCTGTCGATCACGTTGATCGCGGTCTGCGCCCCGGTGATGGCGAGACCGTCGATCTCGACGCCGTTCGCGTTTTCGACCGTCAGCGCCGTTCCCCCGGACGGCCCTTCGACGCCGGCACAGGGTTTGTCCGGGCCGTCTTCGCCGAAGCAGTCGCCGCCGAGGACGCTGACTGGGTCCACGATGGCCGGCAGCGAGCTGCCGAGCGCGATCGTGTCGGCGAGCTGGCCGTCGAAGGCGGCGGCGAACTTGATTTCGTCGCGCGTGCCGGTCGAGAAGTTCGACTCTTCGATCGCTGCTCGCAGGGTGCAGGTGTTGACCGCGGTCTTGCAGGTGCCGTTGTGCGATTCGTCAACCTGATCCCCGGTGCTATCCACGGTGTAGGTCGCGGCCCTGGCGGCGACAGGGAGGGCGAGCGTGAAGACGACGGCGATCAGGATCGAGACGCGAGCTTTCAAGGAACCCTCCAGGCGATCGTGGACAAGACAGGTCTGGGCTCGCGACCTTACCCCCGTGTCCGGAGATCACGCAAGCTTCGCTGGCCAAATGGCGCTAAGGGCGGTAGGGCAGGCCGGGCCCCGAGCGCTGCCACTCGACCTGGCCCTCGCCCTCGGCGGCGGAGCGGCCGACCACGTCGTCCCAGCCGTGCAGCATCGACTTG
>CAZQET010000257.1:0-8608 GCA_964591825.1 uncultured Conexibacteraceae bacterium | reverse complement strand
CGCCACCGGACGATCGATCGCGACGAGGTGCTCGAGATGGTGCCGGCGCTCGAGGCGCGCGACCCCAACGACGCCTACCTCTTCTACGACTGCCAGACCGACGATGTCCGGCTCGTCCTCACCATCCTCGGCGAGGCCGAGCGCTTCGGCGCGGTGATGCTGAACGGTGCCGAGGTGACCGAGGTGCTGGAACGGAGCGGGCGCGCCGCCGGCGTCGCCTTCGTCGAGGCGGAGTCGGGGCAGCGGATCGAGGTCGAGGCCGACAACGTCGTCAACGCGACCGGGGTCTTCGCCGATCGCATCCGCCCCGAGGAGACGATCGGTGAGGAGGACGTGCCGCGCATCTCACCCAGCCGCGGCACCCACCTGCTGCTCGACCGTGTCGTGCTCTCCACCGGCTCGGCGGCCTGCATCGTCCCCGCCGGTGAGGGGCGGGCGATCTTCGCCCTGCCCTGGTACGGGCGCACCCTGGTTGGCACCACCGACAACGACTTCGACGGCGACGTCGACCGACCGCGGCCGAGCGAGGCGGACATCGAATACCTGCTCGACGCGGTCAACGAGTTCTTCGGCGTCTCCTTGGGGGTGGGGGATCTGGTCGGCGCCTACGCCGGTGTGCGGCCGCTGATCTCCACCGGCGACCCGAAGAAGTCGGTCGACATCTCGCGCAGGGCCGAGCTGTACGAGACCTCCTCGGGGATGCTGACGATCACCGGCGGCAAGCTGACGACCTGGCGGCGGATGGCGAAGCAGACGCTCGACCGCCTGGTCGAGCGAGAGGGGCGCGAGGCGCCCTGCCACACGGCCGAGATCCCGCTCGGGATGGAGGCGCGGCCCGAGGACCTGGCGGCGCCCGAGGGCGTGGGGCAGGAGGCACTGGACCAGCTCGCCTTCCGCTATGGGCACGCGGCGCGCAAAGTGCTGGCGCTGGCGCGCGAGGACCCGAAGCTGGCCGAGCCGATCGTGCCCGGTCGTCCCGACCTGCTGGCCGAGGCGGTGATCGCCGCCCGTCTCGAGCAGGCGCGCAGCGTCGCCGACGTGATCCTGCGCCGCACTCGGCTCGGCCTGCTGGCGGCGCCGCAGCTGCGCGACGCCGACTCGGTGCGCGCCGTCGCGGCAGCGATGGGCGCGGAGCTGGGCTGGTCGCGCCGCGAGGTCAAGCGGGCGGCCGAGGCCTGGCCGGCGGCCGCGGCGGAGGCGGGAATCGACCCGGCCGCCTCGCTTCAATAACCTGCTGCATCCATGAATAAGACTGAGCTTGAGTCCAAACACATCTCTGACCTGCACGCCCTCGCCGCCGAGGCGGACGTGCTGCGCTACCGCATGCTGTCGCGCGAGGAGCTGATCGCGAAGCTGAGCGAGGGGGACGGCGGGAGCAACGCGGGCTCCCGCGAGGCGGAGAAGCCGTCCGGGGGAGAGCGTCCCCCGCGCCGCCGCCGCGAGCGGAACGATCGCGACCGCCGCCCGCGCGAGCGCAGCGGAGCCGAGAAGCGCGAGCCCGCGCCGAAGGCCGAGGAGAAGGCGCCGGCTGCCAAACCCGAGCCCGCACCCGAGCCCGACACCGCGCGCGCCGAGGTGCCGAAGCCGAAGCGCAAACGCCGCCGCCGCTTCGGGCGCCGCAGCAAGTCGCCGCGACCGCAGGACCTGCTGACCCCGCCGCCCGGCCGTCAGGCGCTCGTCTACGGCGAGAGCCGCGAGGCGTGCACCGCGCTGCTGCGTGAGATAGCTGCTGAGCTCGCGAACGGCTCGATCGCCCTCCTGATCGACCCCAGCCCCGAGGAGCTGGCCGACTGGAAGCGCGAAGCGCCGCAGGCCGAGCTGGTCGTCGCCGCCCAGACCCGCCACGCCAGCGACGCCCTCGCCCAGGCCGCCCGTCGCGCCGAGGAGGGCGAGCACGTCACCCTCCTGGTCGACTCGCTGACCAAACTGGAGGACGTGGACACGGCCAGGGAAATCTTCGACGCCGGCCTCTCCAAAGCTCGAGGCTCGCTGACCGTGGTGGCGGCGCTCGAGCGCCTGTCCTGAGTCTCTACCTGCGGTAGGCGATGCGGCGCCAACTGGGCTCCTTGCTGAGCTCAATCAGCTCGGAGCTGCGGTCGGGCTGGACGTAGCCGAAGGTCTGGGTGCGCTCGTCGAAGACGATGTCGAGCTCACCCTCCTTGACCCGCTGGTCGAGCCAGGCGCCGCGGAAGACCAAGCGGCGCAGCCAGTGCACGAGGCTGCGGTTGGCGGGGCCGACGAGGTCGTCCCAGTTCTCGTTGATGTGCTCGCCGAGGCGCGAGCTGGGCTCGGCGATCTCACCGCTGACCGCGAGGTCGAGCAGGTCGTCGAGCTCCTCCTGGCTCAGCCCCTGGTCGACGAAGCCGAGTTTGACCGCGGCCTGCTCGACCCGCTGTCCGAAGTCCTCCTCGTTGAAGGCGAAGCGCAGCTCCCCGTACTCGAGCACGTAATCGGAGCCAGACTCGTAGTTCCCTCGGCGGGTCGTTTTCTTGTCCATGAGTTGAAGCCGCCTGCCCTCACAAGCCCGGTGAGAGCAGGTGCCGGATCATGCCGGTCATCGTAGTCCGATGCCTGCGCCGGCCCGTGCCTGAAACGCCATTTGCACCTCGGAGTCCGAACTGCATCAAATTCTCGGTCTGGCAGGCGGAGAATTTGATGCAGTTCGGTGGGGGAGGCGGTTACGCTGGCCGGGTCGGTGATCGATCTTCACTGCCACATCCTGCCGGGGGTCGACGACGGGGCGCTGGATCTGCGCGACAGCCTCGGCATGGGACGCCAGGCGGTGAACGACGGCATCGAGCGGATCTGCGCGACGCCCCACATCCGCCACGACCACGACGTGCGGATCGAGGAGGTCGCGGACCGCGTCGGCGAGCTGAACTCGGCGCTGCGCGAGGCGGGCCTGCCGCTCGAGGTGCTGCAGGGCGGCGAGGTGGCGGAGACCGCCGTTGGGGGGCTGAGCGAGGAGGAGCTCGCCCGCGTCGCGCTCGGCGACGGGCGCTGGATCCTGCTCGAGCCGGCGCCAGGGCCGCTCAGCGACACCCTCCTGGCCCGCGTTGCCCACCTCGCCGAGCGCGGCCACAGGGCGCTGATCGCCCACCCCGAGCGCCACCTCTCGGCCGACATGCACGAGCGGATCGCGGCTCTGATCACCGCGGGCGCTCTGGTCCAGGCGACCGCCGACTTCTTCCTGCGCGAGCGCTTCGCAGACGGTATGCGGATGCTGGCGGAGGCCGGCCTCGTCAGCGTCCTCAGCAGCGACGCCCACTCCTCCCGTGGCGGCCGTCCCGTCCACATGCGCGAGGCATTCGAGCGGCTGGCAAGCTTCGAGGCGGTGGCCCCGCACGTCGAGTGGATGCGCGACGTGGCCCCTCGTGCGATCGTCGAGGGCGGCGACCTCGCGCTGCCCTTCGGGCCAAGCATCTAGAGCTGGCGCAGCTCGACCTTCCTTGCGAGATCCTCGATTACCTCGCGCGAGCCGCTGCCGAGGCCGTGGCGCAGGAAGTTGGCGGCGCCGGCAGCGGCGCTGGTGCGCAGCGTCTCCTCCCAGTCCAGGCCGGCGGCCATGCAGGCGGCGAGGGCGCCCATCATCGAGTCGCCGCAGCCCTCGCGCGAGCCGCGTTCGAAGCGCGGCGGCACCAGCTCCCAGGCCTCCTCGCCGCGAACCACAACCGCCGGCTGCTCGGCGCGGGTGACGATCGCCGCCCCGGCACCGGCGTCGAGCAGGCGCTGCAGGGCGGCGCGCATCAGCTCGGGCGTGTCGACCGGCCCCTCGACGTAGCGCGCGACCTCCCAGTCGTTGATCTTGACCAGGTCCGGCCCGCCCCGCAGGGCGCTGTCGAGGCGCGGCGGTGAGAGGTCGACGACAACCGGGGTCCCGTTTGCCTTCACGTCGGTGACCAGGTTGCCGTAGAGCTCCAGCGGCAGCGCCTCGCCCGGGAACGGCCCGCAGAGGGCGAGCACGTCGGAATCGAGGGCCGCGGCGACGGTGGTGGAGAAGAGCTCGTCGATCTCGTGGCGCGACGGCGGCAGCGCCGCCGCCTGCGCGATCGGCACCCGCTCGCCGCTGCGCCGGTCGTGAAGGTAGGAGCCGCTCGCCTCGGCGGTCTCGATCAGGCGCAGCTCGACATCCATCCGCTCGAGCAGCGGCCGCAGCACGGTGCCGGTCTCGCCGCCGATCAAGCCGCAGAGCACCGGGGCGGCGCCCAGCTCCGCCGCCATCCGCACCACCCAGACCCCCTGGCCGGCGGCGTGCAGGTGGATGTCGTCGCCGCCCTCGCTGGTCAGCGCCTCGACCGTGATCGAGAGCATCGGATGCGGCCCAAAGACCGTGACCTTGCCGGCGGAGCCCACGCTCCGAGGCTAACCGCTGAGTTCGTGTTTTCTCTCGGTATACGTCCAAAAAACACGAAGTCACCGGCTGGGGCGGGGAGAGATGTCGGCTGTGGGGGCTTTGGGGGGCATGTGGGACGAGGGGCGGTTCCGGGGGTTGGGGCGGGAGTGGGTGCTCGGGTGCGAGGCGGTCGTCGCGACGAGTGGGCGTGCGCGGCTGCTCGGTCTCGCTCACCTCGATCTCGAGGCGGCGCCGGCCGCCCTGCTGATTCCCCGCTGTCGCTGCGTCCACACCTTCGGCATGCGCTTCGCCCTCGACCTCCACTTCCTCGACGAGGTGGGCGCCGTGGTCGAGCGGCGGCTCGCGGTGCCGCTACGGCGGCTCGCATTTTGCGGGAAAGCGAGCGCCGTACTGGAGATTCCTGCGGTCAAGGGGGGAGAGATCCCGGTTCCGCCCCCTTAGCTCCGCCATGCTTCCCCGACGCCGCGAGATCGCCAGCTTGGTCGTCTGCGAGGACGACGTGCTGACGCTCGAGCTGCTCTGCGACAACCTCGTCGCCGACAGCTTCGGCGTGCTGCCGGCGCCGAGCGCTTCGGACGCGCTGCGGCTCTGCCGCTTCAACCACCCCGACCTGCTGCTGCTCGACCTCTCGCTGCCCGACGCCTCGGGGCTCGACGTGCTGCGCGAGATCCGCACCGCGGACGGAGCGAACGCTCGCTTCGACCCCAAGCTGCCGGTGATCGTGCTCACCGGTCACGGCTCCGACGAGGAACGCGTGCGCGGCCTGGAGACCGGAGCCGACGACTTCCTGGTCAAGCCGCTGTTCTACCCCGAGCTGCGCGCTCGCATCGCCGCGGTGCTGCGGCGGGGACACGGAGTCGGGGACGGGCCGCTGCGGGTGGGCGAGGTCGTCATCGACCCGGCGCGGCGCAAGGCCTGGGTCGGCGCGGAGGAGGTCACGCTCTCCAACAAGGAGTTCGGCCTGCTGCGGATGCTCGCCAGCGAGCCGCTGCGAGTCTTCACCAAGCGCGAGCTGCTCGAGGGCGTCTGGGGATACCACACGCCGGCGCGGACGCGGACCCTCGATTCCCATGCGAGTCGCCTTAGACGCAAACTCGACCCCGAGCGCGGCCGTTACGTCGTCAACTGCTGGGGCATCGGCTACCGGCTGATCGACGAATGACCGAGCTGGCGCAGCTGATCCCGGGCTGGCCGCTGGTCCTCTCGATGGCCGCCGCCGTCGCTGGGCAGAGCCTGCGCGCGGGCAGACGTCGCCTCGCTCTCAACCGGGCGCTGCACGAGCTGCGCCGCCCCCTGCAGGCGATCGCCCTGGCCAGCGGTCCCCGGGATCGAGCCGCGGGCGGCGCCGAGAGTCCGTTGGAGCTGGCGACCGCGGCGCTCGAGCGGCTCGACCGCGAGATCAACGGCCGGCCGCCGTCGCTGGCCTGGGGACCGGTGGACGGCGCCGTGCTGGTCCGCTCCGCGGTGGCCCGTTGGGCCTCGCGGGCGCGGATGACCGGGGGATCGCTGTCGGTGCGCTGGACCGCGGGAGGGGCACAGGTCAACGGCGATCGGATCGCCCTCGGCCAGGCGCTCGACAACCTGATCGTCAACGCGATTGAGCACGGCGGGCCGACGATCGTCATCGCCGCCCGCGTGCGCGCCGGGCGCCTGCGCATCGTCGTCGTCGACTCGGGCCGGGCGGCGCGGCCACCCTCCCGCAGGGAGAGCCCGGGGCAGGCGATCGCTCGCCTCACGGGCGAGCGGCGCCATGGTCACGGCCTCGCCGTCGTGCGCCGGATCACAGCGGAGCACGACGGTCGCTTTGCCCTGCGCCAGGGGGAGGGCGGCTCGCTGGCCGCGCTCGAGCTGCCCCTGGCGGGGCTCGAGGACAGGCGAGCGGCGTGAGCCGTCGCATCCGGGCCGCGGCCTTTCTCGCGCTTGCCGGGCTCGCCGCAGTGATGGCGGCGGCGCTCGCCAACAACTACGGCTCGCGGGTGGCGAGTGGCTACGGGCCGCTGCGCTCGGTCGTCGTCGCTGCTCGCCCCTTGGGCGCCGGGAAGCCGCTCGCCCCCGCCGACCTGGCTCTGGCGCTGCAGGTGAAGCGAGTGCCGGCCCGCTTTGCGCCGACCGGCGCCTTGCGGCATCCGGAAGAAGCCGTCGGCCTGGTCCCGGCTGCCGCGCTGCCGGCGGGCTCCTATCTCGTCGAAGCGCAGCTGCGCCCGCCGCGCCCGGCTGCGCGAGCCCTGCCCAGCGCGGGCCGCCATCGTCGCCCGGTCGAGGTCTCGGTGAGCGGCGCCGGCGCTCTGCTCGACTCCGCGGCAATCACGCGGGGGACGCGGGTCGACGTGGTGGTGACCACCGAACCGGCAGCGGCGGGGCCGGGCCGGACATACGTGGCCGCTGCCGCGGTGCCACTGCTCGCCCTGCGTCCGAACGCCGAAGGCTCGACGCCGGAAGGCTCGGCGGCGGCGACGCTGGCCCTGACCCGCAAGCAGGCCCTGCGTCTGATCGCCGCCGAGAGCTTCGCCCGGCAGCTGACCCTGCTGCCGGAGAGATGAGCGTGGGGAGGGAGCGTCACCTCGCCGAGCTGGCCGAGAGGCTCCGCGCCGGCTTGATCGAGCGGCGGCGGGGCGAGGCGGCGGCGGGGCGCCTGCCGAGCGCGGAGCTGCCGGAGGATGTGCGTGCCCTGGTCGACGGGGAGGCCGCGCTGCTCGGCCCGGCCGATCGCGCCGAGCTGGCGGCGCGCATCGTCCGCGACACCGTTGGCCTCGGTCCCCTCGAGGAGCTGCTCGCCGACCCGGCGGTCGAGGAGGTGATGGTCAACGGGCCGGACAGCGTCTACGTCGAGCGCGGCGGCAGGATCGAGGCCGTCGACGTGCGCTTCGCCGACGAGGAGGAGCTGCGCAACACGATCGAGCGGATCCTCTCGCCGCTGGGGCGGCGCATCGACGAGCTCAGCCCGATGGCCGACGCTCGCCTCGCCGATGGCTCGCGGGTCAACGTCGTCATCCCGCCGCTCGCCGTCGACGGTCCGGCACTCTCGATCCGCCGCTTCGCCCCCGAGCGGCCGGGCCCGGGGGAGCTTGTCGAGCTCGGCACCCTCGGCGAGCGCCAGTGCGAGCTGCTCGGAGAGGCGGTGTCGGGGCGGCGCAGCGTCCTCGTCAGCGGCGGGACCGGCGCCGGCAAGACGACCCTGCTCAACGCGCTCTCGGCCTTCGTCGGGGCCAGCGAGCGGATCGTGACGATCGAGGACGCGGCCGAGCTGCGCCTGCAGCAGCGCCACGTCGTGCGCCTGGAGAGCAGACCGGCGAGCATCGAGGGCAAGGGTGAGGTGACGATTCGCGACCTGCTGCGCAACGCCCTGCGGATGCGGCCCGACCGCATCGTGATCGGCGAGGTGCGCGGACCGGAGGCGCTCGATCTGCTGACGGCGCTCAACACCGGCCATGACGGCGCGCTCTCGACGGTCCATGCCAACTCCGCCGCCGACGCGCTCAGCCGCCTCGAGACACTCGCCTTGATGGCCGCGGTGGGCCTGCCGCACGAGGCGATCGCGGAGCAGGTGCAGCGCGGCGTCGACCTCGTCGTCCATATCGAACGGCATCACGACGGCTCGCGCCGGGTGACGGAGGTCGCCGAGGTGGTGCGCGCCGCCGGGGCGACCGCCGTGCGTGCGATCGAGGGCTGCGATGGCTGAAGCGGGCGACCTCACGGTGCCGCTGCTCGGCGCTGCGGCTGGCGGCTTGCTCGCCGTCGCCCTTCGCGAGGGGATCCTCGCCAGCCCCGCCGCAATCGGCTGGCTGCGCCAGGCGGTCGAGCCGCTGACGCGGGTCGGGCGCGAGGGCTACTCGCCCTCGGCGCTCGAGCGCCGGCGCCTCGCCGCGCTGGGCGCGCTCGCCGCGGTGCTTGGCGGCTGGTTCCTCGGCGGGCTTGCCCTGGCGCTGCCGCTGGCAATCGCCGGCCCGTCGCTGGCGGCCTGGTTGATCTCCAGCCGCCAGCGGCGCTACCGCCGCGCGGTCGAGCGGGCGCTACCCGACGTCGCCCTCGCCGTCGCCGACTCGCTCACGGCGGGGCGCTCCCTACGCGCCTCGCTCACCGCGGCCACGACCTCGCTCGCCGGCCCGGCATCGGTCGAGCTCGCGCGCCTCGGCGCCGAGCTGGCGCTCGGCGCGCCGACCCCCGCCGCAGTCGATTCCTGGCGGCGGCGCATGGGGTCCACCCGCGTCGACGCCCTCGCTGCGGCGCTGCTCAGCCAGCGACTCGCGAAGCGCA
>CAZQET010000256.1:0-3005 GCA_964591825.1 uncultured Conexibacteraceae bacterium | reverse complement strand
GCCGCCTCGTCGGGGAAGCGCTCTTGAAACTCCATGATCGTGTGTGGGAAGTCTGGCCGAGCCACAAGACGAATGTAGGCACGACACCTGACGGAACCGGATACTCACAAGCAGCGCTATTTGGCCGACTGAGGACGCCGTACCGCGCCGGTCCGCCGCCGTTATTGCGCGGCGTGGAGGTCGGCGCGGAGCTCCTGGGTAGCCCCTAAGTAGACGTGGGCGGGTTTGTGACTCGGCGGGGCGTAGTAGTGGACCATCGTGCGGATCACCCGCGGCATCGCTCCGGGCACGTCGATCTCGCGGGCGCAGATCAGCGGCACCGCGTCCAGGCCGAGGCGGCGGGCGGCGACCGCCGGGAACTCCGCGTCGAGGTCGCCGGTGGTGGTGAAGAGGCAGCTGACCATCGCCTCCGCCTCGAGCTGGTTGCGATCGAGCAGCTCCCGCATCAGGTCCTCGGTCGCAGCGACGATCGCCTCGGCCTCGTTGGCCTCGGCCTGCACGGCTCCGCGCACGGCAAAGAGCCGCTCGTCGCTCATCGAACCCACCTCACTGCTCACCATCTTCCCAGAGGCGACCGATCTCCTCCCTGCCAAGGCGCCGAACCTCTCCCTCGGACAGCTCGCCAAGCTCAATCGAGCCGAAGCGGACGCGGCGCAGGGCGATGACCTCGCTGCCGACCGCCTCTGCCATTCGCCGCACCTGGCGGTTGCGCCCTTCGCGCAGCACCACCTCGATCTCCCGCTCGCCGAACCGCCTCACCGCGGCCCGGCCGGTGATCCCGTCCTCCAGCTTCACGCCCTTCGCCAGGCGCCGCAGATCGGCCTCGGAAGGTGGCCGCCGCAGCTCCACCCGGTAGGCCTTCTCCACTTCGTAGCGCGGATGCGTCAAGCGGTTCGCCAGCTCCCCATCGTTCGTCAAGAGCATCAACCCGCTCGAGTCCACGTCCAACCTCCCCACTGGATAGAGCCGCGCATCCGTGTCCACCAGATCGACCACCGCCCGCCGCCGTCCGGGCTCCCGCGCAGTCGAGACCACCCCCACCGGCTTGTTCACCACCCAAACCTCCCGCGCCTCCGTCCCCACCAAACCCCCATCGACCCTCACGTCATCCGAAGCTTCAACATCGTGCGCTGGGTCAGTAACAACCTCTCCGTCCACCGTCACCCTGCCGTCCCGAACAATCTGCTCGGCAGCTCGCCGGGACGCGACTCCCCCATGAGCGAGGAACTTCGCGAGCCTCAAGTCGCGGGAGGGATCGGGAGAGGCCCCGGCAGAGCCTCCCCGCTGTTGCTCTGCCGGGGCCTCTCCCGATCCCTCCCCCACCTCAGGGTTGCGATCGTTGATCCCCCGCCTTGAAGAGCCGCTCCCGCAGCTCCCGCTCGTCGTCCGGCGTCGGGTCGAACTGCGATGGATCGGGCAGCGCATCCAACCCGGCGAGCCCGAAGAGCCGTTCGAAGAGCTCAGTCGTTTTGAAGATCGCCGCGCCGAACTGCGAGCGCCCCGTCTCCTCGATCAGCCCCCGCTCGGCCAGCGTCTGCACGGCCGACTCTGAGGTGACGCCGCGGATGCGGGCGATCTCTGGCCGGGTCACAGGCTGCAGGTAGGCGACGATCGCCAGCGTCTCGGCCTGGGCCTGGGTCAGCGGCGGCGTCCGCGGCTTCGCCAGCAGGCGGCGGGCGGCGGCCTCGCTGGCCTGGTCACTGGCGAGGGCGAAGCCGCCGGCGACCTCGCGCAGGACGACGCCCCGCTTGCCCTCGGCGAGATCCTCGCGCAGCAGCGCGATCGCCTCCTCGACCTGGCCCTCGGTCACCTCAGCGGCCTCGGCCAGGTCGCGCGCCGCGACCGGCTGCGGCGAGAGGAAGAGCAGCGCTTCGACCGTTCGGGAGAGGTCGCTCACGCCGTCTCCCCGCTGCGGCTCGCGATCCGGATCGGCCCGAAGGGCGCGCTCTGCTCCCAGGTCGCCTCGCCTTTGCGGTAGAGATCGAGCAGGGCGAAGATCGTCACCGCCTGGGTTAGCCGGTCCTCGCCGCCGAACTGCTCGTCGAAGTCGATGCTGGCGTGGGCGCGCAGGGCCTCGCGCAAAACGCCGAGCCGCTTCTGCAGCGAGACCGTCGGCCGGATGTGGTCGAGGCTGAGCTCCGGCGGCTCGGTCAGCAGGTCGCCGAGGGCGGCGCCGAGCCGCTCGGGGTCATAGACCGCGGTGGCGGCCTCGAGCGCCACCTGGCGCAGCGCCGGGGGCAACGGCGTCGCCCGATAGAGGTGGCCGCGCTCGGCCTCGAAGCGGCGCTCCAGCTCGGCGGCGGCGTCGCGGTAGCGGCGGTACTCGAGCAGGCGGGCGAGCAGCTCCTCCACCGCCTCCTCGGGAGTCACCTCGTCGAGGCCCTCCTCGTCGCCGGGCAGCAGCAGCCGCGACTTCAGCTCCAGCAGGGCCGCGATCAGGACGAGGAACTCGGTGGCGACGTCGAGCTCCAGCTCATCCTCGCGCTCGAGGTGCTCGACGTAGGCGACGACGACCTCGGCCAGCTCGACCTCGAGCAGGCTGACCTCCTCGCGCAGGACGACCGCCATCAGCAGGTCGAAGGGGCCGGCGAAGACGTCGAGGTCGAGGTCCAGCTCGGCGACGGTCATCCGTGCACCGTAACGCGCGCGAGAGACGGCGAGCTAAGCGCTCCCGAAGCCCATTCGCTCGCGCACCTCGGCGACGATGGGGGCGGCGATCGCGCGGGCTTTCTCGGCGCCGGCGGCAAGGATCTCGTCCAGCGCCGCCTCGTCGGGGCGCAGCTCGGCGTAGCGATCGCGCACCGGGGCCAGGTACTCGACCACGGCCTCGGCCACTGCCTTCTTGAAGTCGCCGTAGCCGGCGCCCTCGAACTCGCGCTCGACCGCCTCGGGGTCGACGCCGCGGGCGACCGCGTGGATGTCGATCAGGTTGGTTATTCCCGGCTTGGCCTCGCGGTCGCGCACGATCTCGCGGCCGGAGTCGGTGACGGCGCTGCCGATCTTCT
>CAZQET010000255.1:0-2320 GCA_964591825.1 uncultured Conexibacteraceae bacterium | reverse complement strand
CACCGGGGGACCGCAGAAGGTCGCCGACGAGATGGCCGCCGCACTGCGCGAGGCGGCGGGCGAGGCGAAGGTCGAGACGAAGGAGCTTGAAGGGGTCGGCGTCGGCTCGCCGGGCGACGTCAACGAGAAGACCGGAGTCGTCTCCGCCGCCCGCAATCTGCCCGACTGGGACGGCGGCTTCGCCCTCGCCGAAACGCTGAAGAAGGCGCTGGGCACATCGATTCGGGTCGGCAACGACGTCCAGGTGGCGACCGAGGCCGAGTTCCACCTCGGCGCCGGGCGCGAGTTCGGCAGCCTGATCGGCGTCTTCTGGGGAACCGGCGTCGGCGGCGGGCTCGTGCTCGACGGCAAGCCCTGGCTGGGCCGCGGCGCCGCCGGGGAGATCGGCCATACCGTCGTCAAGCGAGGCGGCGCCAAGTGCCCCTGCGGGCGGAAGGGCTGCCTCGAGGCCTACGCGGGACGCGCGGCGATGGAGGCCGAGGCGCGTCACCTGCACGAGGAGGGGCACAAGACCGACCTCTTCAAGCTGATGCGCAAACACGACCGCGACCGGCTGACCAGCGGCATCTGGGAGCGCGCCCTCGACCACGGCGACCACCTCGCCGAGAAGCTGGTCGACCGCGCGGTCGAGATGCTGGGCACCGGGATCGCCTCGGCGGTCAACCTGCTCGATCCGGAGGCGGTGGTGATCGGCGGTGGGCTCGGGATCCGCTTCGGCGACCGTTACATGGAGGCGCTGACCAAGGAGATGAGCAAGCATCTCTTCGTCGACGAGCGACCGCCCGCGGTCAGGGTCGCCTCGCTGGGCGACCTAGGCGGCGCGGTTGGCGCGTCGCTGCTGTTTGCGCGGTAGCTCGACCAGGCCCGCGAGGAAGCGGCCCGTGTAGGAGCCCTCGACCGCCGCGACCTCCTCCGGCGTGCCGGTGGCGACCACCTCTCCCCCCTCCTCGCCCCCCTCGGGCCCGAGGTCGACGAGGCGGTCGGCGGTCTTGATCACGTCGAGGTTGTGCTCGATCACGACGACGGTGTTGCCGGCATCGACGAGGCGCCCGAGGACGTCGAGCAGGCGCTGGACGTCGGCGAAGTGCAGGCCGGTGGTCGGCTCGTCGAGGATGTAGAGGGTGTCGCCGGTCGCCACCTTGGAGAGCTCGGTGGCGAGCTTCACCCGCTGCGCCTCGCCGCCCGAGAGCGTGGTCGCGGGCTGGCCGAGGCGGATGTAGTCGAGGCCGACGTCGTGCAGGGTGCGCAGGCGGCGCGCGATCTTCGGCACGTTCTCAAAGAACCCGACCGCCTCCTCGACCGACATCTCGAGCACGTCGGCGATGCTCTTGCCCTTGAAGCGAACCTCCAGCGTCTCCCGGTTGTAGCGCCTTCCTCCGCACTGCTCGCAGGGCACGTAGACGTCGGGCAGGAAGTGCATCTCGATCTTGATCTGGCCGTCGCCTTTGCAGACCTCGCAGCGGCCTCCCTTGACGTTGAAGCTGAAGCGACCCGGCTTGTAGCCGCGCGCCCGCGCCTCCTGGGTCTGGGCGAAGAGCTGGCGGATGTGGTCGAAGATGCCGGTGTAGGTGGCCGGGTTGGAGCGAGGCGTGCGACCGATCGGCGACTGGTTGATGTTGATGATCTTGTCGATCTGGCTGAGCCCGTCGACGCCGTCGTGGGCGCCGGGACGGAGCTTCGCCTGATGGAGGCGGTTGGCGACCGCGTGGTGCAGGGTCTCGTTGACGAGGGTCGACTTGCCCGAGCCCGAGACCCCCGTCACGCAGCAGAAGACGCCCAGCGGGATCGCGACGTCGATTCCCTTCAGGTTGTGTTCGCGGGCGTTGCGCACGACCAGCGCGCCGCTCGGCTCGCGCCGTTCGGCCGGCACCTCGATGCTGCGCTTGCCCGAGAGGTACTGGCCGGTCAGCGAGGCGGAGTCCTCGGCGACCTTGGCCGGCGGCCCCTCGGCGATCACGTGGCCGCCGTGCTCGCCCGCGCCGGGACCGAGGTCGACGAGATGGTCGGCGGCGAGCATCGTCCCCTCGTCATGCTCGACCACGATCACCGTGTTGCCGAGGTCGCGGAGCCGGTCGAGCGTCCCGATCAGCTTCTCGTTGTCGCGCTGGTGGAGCCCGATCGAGGGCTCGTCGAGCACGTACATGACCCCGACGAGGCTGGAGCCGATCTGAGTCGCGAGCCGGATCCGCTGCGCCTCCCCGCCTGATAGCGAGCGCGCCGAGCGCGCCAGCGAGAGGTAGCCGATGCCGACGTTCTCCAGGAAGGCGAGCCGTTCGGAGATCTCGCGCACGATCAGCCGCGCGATCGCGCGCTCGGTCTC